>JAYUXO010000030.1:0-5643 GCA_043753505.1 Comamonadaceae bacterium | reverse complement strand
CTTGAACTGCTCAACCAGCTATAAAAAACATAGCGCAAAAAATACCTGTGGCGCTACCACTTTCCTGTATTCGGCATCGACGCCCATGGCTCCTGCGGTGCCAGTGACGGGCCACGTTGCAGCAGCTCGATGGAGATGCCGTCAGGTGAGCGGACGAAGGCCATGTGGCCGTCGCGGGGTGGGCGGTTGATGGTGACGCCCTGGTCAGCCAGGTGCTGGCACAAGGCATAGATGTCGTCCACCGCGTAGGCGAGGTGGCCGAAGTTACGGCCGCCGGTGTAGGGCTCGGGGTCCCAGTTGTGGGTGAGTTCGACCTGGGCGGCGTCGTCGCCTGGCGCGGCCAGAAAGGCCAGGGTGAAGCGACCGGCAGGCACATCGCGTTTGCTGAGCAGGGTCAGGCCCAGTTTGTTGCAGTAAAAGTCGAGCGACGCGTCCAGGTTGGTGACGCGCACCATGGTGTGAAGGTATTTCATATAACGAGGTGGATGTTTTTAGGGCTTGTCCGACCACAGCTGTCCGCCCGTGGCCCAGTGCTCGCGCTTGATGTCGTACAGCAGCACATCCACGCTCTCGGGCTTGCTGCCCAGCGTGTCGACCACGGCTTGGGTCAGGGCGGCAACCAGGTTCTTTTTTTGCTCGGGCGTGCGGCCCTCCATCATTTCAACGCGCAGTGTGGGCATGGGACATTTCCTTTAAAAATTAAAAACACAAGGTGAAAGCAATAGGCTTTGAGAACAGTCAAATTATGGCGAGGCCGCCAGCATGCTGTTGTGGCGTGGGCGAAGATGGAGAGCTACTAACCCACCAACCGGAGAACCCCATGTTGCGCGAAGACCTGAAATCTGAGTTTGATTCCTTGCTGCCTGCCCAGACCAGGGAAGTGGGTGCCACACGCCGCACCGCATTGAAAGCCGCGCTTGGCGTGGGCTACGCCGCCACCGCCTTGCCCCTCATGGCGCAAACCGCCATCAAAACCTCGTCTGACGGCCTCACTGCGGGCGAGGTCACGATTGATGTGGGCGGCTTCAAGATGGCCGCTTACCGCGCCATGCCCGCAGGAAAAAACAACTTGCCGGTGGTGCTGGTCATTCAGGAAATTTTCGGTGTGCACGAATACATTGCCGACACCGCCCGCCGCTTGGCCAAGGCCGGTTACCTGGCAGTGGCACCCGAGCTGTTCACCCGCCAGGGCGACCCGACCACTTATGGCGAAATGGCCAAATTGATCGCCGAGGTGGTGAGCAAAGTGCCCGACGCGCAGGTCATGGCTGACCTGGACGCCACCGTCAAATGGGCGGCGGCCAACGGCGGCGATGCCAGCAACCTGGCAGTGACCGGCTTTTGCTGGGGCGGCCGGCAAACGTGGCTGTACAGCGCGCATAACAAAGGCGTGAAAGCCGGTGTGGCCTGGTATGGCCGCCTGGTGGGTGCGGCCAGTGACCTCACGCCCAAGCACCCGGTGGACATCGCGGGTGGCCTGAACGGCCCGGTGCTGGGGCTTTATGGCGGCAAAGACGGCGGCATTCCGCTGGACACGGTCGACAAAATGAAAGCAGCGCTTGCAGATGCAGGTGGCAAAGGCAACGCCGCCGCCAAGGCCTCGCAGTTTGTGGTCTACCCGGATGCACCGCATGCCTTCCATGCTGATTACCGCCCCAGTTTTCAGCAAGGACCCGCAGAAGACGGCTGGAAGCGGGCCCTGGAATGGTTCAAGGCGAATGGTGTGGCTTAATATCGATTATTGCGACTAACTTCGCAATAACGCACGACGAACCGCCCCTCGGGGCGGTTTTGTTTTGGGGTGGTAGCAGTTCAATAGCCATAGACTTGCACAATCACCTTTATGAACCAATCCGGCATACAGCCCTTTAAAAATAAGCTCAAGCAGCTATGAATTTAGTAGCAATCATCATCGCCACGCTGGTGGCCGGCATTGGCAGCGTGTGGTTGGCCGCCGGGCTGATGCGCCTGGGTGTGCTGGCCAGCAGCACCGACCCCGACTCCTCCCGCGTCGGTTCGCAGCACCTGCTCAGCCTGGCCGCAGGTGCGCTGCTGGCCACAGCTTTCATGCACCTGCTGCCCGAGGCATTTGAAAGCCAGGCCGGTGCCAAGGAACTGTTTGCCACGCTGCTGGTGGGGCTGGTGTTTTTCTTTTTGTTGGACAAAGCCGAGCTGTGGCACCACGGGCACGAGCATGGGCATGACCACGGTCAGGTTCACACACATGAGAGCGGTCACAGTCACACGGCCCAGCGCTCGGGTGGCTGGGCGGTGCTCACCGGCGACAGCGTGCATTGCTTTGGCGACGGCATCTTGATTGCGTCTGCCTTTATGGCCGACTTTCGCCTGGGCGTGGTGGCTGCACTGGCTGTGCTGGCCCATGAAGTGCCCCACCATATGGGCGATTTGGTGGTGCTGCGTCAAACCAGCCGCAACCCGCGCATGGCGCTGCTCAAGGTCTCACTGGCTGGCGCAGTGACTGTGCTGGGCGGCATCACCGGTTGGGCACTGGTGGCACGCCTGAACGACTGGCTGCCGTACTTTCTGGTGGTGGCCAGCAGCAGTTTTGTGTATGTGGCGCTGGCAGATCTGATTCCCCAACTGCAAAAGCGCCTCTCCGCCCGCCAGACGGTGGCGCAAATCATCTGGCTGGCCGTGGGTATCTTGCTGGTGACAGTCGTCAGCGGTCTGGCGCATTGACCCCAGCCTATTGACCCAGCGCATTGACCGCCTGACGTATTAACCCAGCGCCGCACGCCCGTCACGCCGCGCTGGCACGATGACGTCACTCAAAATTTTTGCGCATCAGGCTATGACCAAATCGACAACCCAACCCACCCGCAGCCTGCCCCTTGAAGGCGCGACCAATTTTCGTGATCTGGGTGGCTACACCGGCTACCAGGGCCGCCCTGTACGCTGGCGTCAGCTGTTTCGCTCCGACCACCTGGGCTCGCTGACCGGGCAGGACCTGGCCACCCTGCAGCCTTTGGGGCTGCGCCGCGTGTACGACTTTCGCGGCAAAGAAGAGCGCTCCTGGCAACCCAGCCGCCTGCCCGGTGCACCCGTGGAGTCGCTGGCCATTGAGCCCACGGTGGTGCAGCGCCTGGCCACACATGTGGCGGGCGGCACGGTGCCCAATGGTGCCGACACGGTGGACATGATGAACCAGACTTACCGCGCCTTCGTGCAGCACAACGCACCCCAGTTCACCCAGCTGTTTGCGCAAATTCTGCAAGCCGATGCGCCGCTGGTGTTCCACTGCACCGCTGGCAAAGACCGCACGGGTCTCGCCGCCGCCTTGCTGCTGCATGCGCTGGGTGTGGATGGCGAGGTGGTCATGCAGGACTACTTGCTCACCAACCAGCTGTACAAAGTGCCTGCCCTGTACACCAGCCCGCTGCCCAGCGAAGTCTCGCGCGTGCTGTGGGGCGTGCAGCCTGAATTTCTGCACGCCGCGTTTGACGCGATGGATGCGGACTTTGGTGGGGTGGATGGCTATCTGGAAAAGGGCCTGGGGCTGGATGCAGCGCAGCGGGAGCGGCTGCGGGAAAAATATTTACAGGGGTGAGGGCCTCGGCAGCGTACAAGACTTGTTCTGGCTCAGCCCCTCTCCCCGAGGAAAGAAGGGGTAAAGCCGGTCACCCCTTCGCCACCGGCCGCGCTTCATCGCTACACCAATCACTCCAGCTCCCCGCATACAGCGCCGTGGCCGGGTAACCCGCAATTTGCATCGCCAGCAAATTGGGCACGGCGCTCACGCCGCTGCCGCATTGGTGCACGACGCTGGCCGGGTCGCGGCCGGCCAGCAAGCTATCGAACTCGGCGCGCAGCACCGCAGCGGGTTTGAACTTGCCGTCTGTGCCCAGGTTGTCGGAAAACGGGCGGTTCAGCGCGCCGGGAATGTGGCCTGCCACCGGGTCCAGCGGTTCCACCTCGCCCCGGTAGCGGGGGCCACTGCGGGCATCGATGATGGTTTGTGTGGCTTGTCCCAAACGCGCCATGATGTCGCCAGCTGCTACTAATTTCATAGCTGCTTGAGCAGTATTTATAGGGTCTGTTGGCCTGTTTGACTGTAAATTTTCGTTTTCGACTGCTCCGTGGGCTACCGCCCCACCCGCCGCCTTCCAGGCCTGCAGCCCGCCGTCCAGCACGGCCACCGCGTCGTGACCCAACCATTTGAGCATCCACCACAGGCGGCCACAGTAGTTGGCTCCCTGGCGGTCGTAGACCACGGCTTGCACATCTGGCGTGGAACCCGGCGTCAAACCTTTCGCAGCCAGCCAGCGGGCAAACGCCTCCCGCGTCGGCAGCGGGTGGCGTCCGCCCGAGGCGGTGGGGCCACCGTTTTTCTCGCTCAGGTCACGGTTCAAGTCCACATACAAAGCACCCGCGATGTGAACGTCGGCGTATTGCTGCGCGCCTGCTTGCGGGTTCATCAAGTCAAAGCTGCAGTCAAACACCTGCACCGGGGAGCCGTTGGCGTGCAGGGCCTGGAGTTGCTCAACAGAAATCAAAGTGGTGTAAGTCATGGTGGTCCCTTTTTAAATTAGTGTTCTTCCGCTGGTGCCTTCGGCGCGGCACGTGCCCGCAACGCGGTGGCGCCCACCCCGCTGGCCATGATCAGCGCCATACCGGCCCAACCGATCAACGGGATGTCATCGTCAAACAGTAGCACGCTGTACAGACTGCCGAAGACGATGCCCGAGTATTGCAAACTGGCTACCACCAACGTGGCACCGTGGCTGTAGGCGCGCGTCATGCACAGCTGGCCCAGCGAAGCCAGCAGGCCCAGCGGAATGAGCCACAACCAGTGTTGCCAGCGCGCGGCTGTGGGCAAGGGTGATACACCCGCCACCAACATACCCAGCCCACCGGCCACCGCCGAGCCCACCGCAAAGTAAAACACCGTGCGCGCCTCCGGCTCACCCAGCTTGCCCAGCGCCATCACCTGCATGTAGGCGAACGCCGCGCCCAGACCGGACAGCAAACCAATCAAGCCGGCAAACATCTGGTCGGGGTTCAGGGTGGGGCGCAGCAGCATGACGACACCCACGAAACCCGCCAGGACGGTGACAACCAAGGGTCCTTGTCGAAAAATGGCCCCCACGCTTGCCACTTCGTGTGCTGCGCTGCCCCCCGAGGGGGACGCGGTGCCTGGCAGCGCAGGCGAATCTGAGCGCAACGGGTTCCACGCCAGCAGCGCCCCACCCACCAGAAACGCCGCAATCCACACACTGCTCATGTAGTTCAGCGTCATGGCCGTGGCCAGCGGCAGCTTGCCAATCGCATAAAACCAGGCCCCCAAAGACACCACTCCCACCAGGCTGCGCCAGGCATGCATGCCCGGGTAGCGCGTGGCCAGCGCCACATGCTGCGAGCGCGCCACCAGCCACATGAACAGCATGCCCAGCAGCCCCCGATAAAACACCAGCTCGGCGCTGTTGAAGTACGCGGAGGCGAACTTGACGCACACCGCCATGGTGGCAAAGAAAAACGCGGCCAGGAGCATCCAGAGGGCTTGCATGGGGATGCCCTTGATTTGTCTTACCTACTCGCCGCCTTCGCCGGTTTGGTCGCAGCGGGTGCTGATGAACCAGAGGCAGGTGGCTCAATGCCCAAGCGTCTGCCCACCGTGGCTTCCAG
>JAYUXO010000029.1:0-5647 GCA_043753505.1 Comamonadaceae bacterium | reverse complement strand
CGTCTGCAGGCGCTCGTATTTCTGCATCAGCGTCTCCCGGCTTTCCAGGTGCGCCGGGTTCAACGGAATGCAGGCAACGGGGCATACCTGCACACACTGCGGCTCGTCAAAATGGCCCATGCACTCGGTGCATTTTTGAGGGTCAATTTCGTAAATCTCCCGCCCCATGTAAATCGCCTGATTCGGGCACTCGGGTTCGCACACGTCGCAGTTGATGCACTCATCGGTAATCATCAAAGCCATGTCGTGTGTGTTCCGGTTGGTTAAAGCTGCTCTGGCATTATCCAGCGCTGTATGAGTCTTTTTCTGTTCAAGCGCTTGATCACCCTGCTGATGACACTGGTGGGCGCGTCGCTGGTGATTTTTGGCGTATTGGAAGTGCTGCCGGGCAATGCCGCGCAGATGCTGATGGGCCCGGACGCCTCCCCCGAAGCCGTTGAAGCACTTGTAAAGCAACTAGGCCTGGACAGACCACCCTGGCTCCGTTATTGGGACTGGATCAGCGGTCTGCTGCTGGGCGACCTGGGCCTGAGCTATGCCTACAGCACCCCTGTGGCCGAGTTGATCTGGCAGCGCCTGGCCGTCACCGTGCCGCTGGCC
Organism: Comamonadaceae bacterium; assembly: GCA_043753505.1. Lineage (GTDB taxonomy): Bacteria > Pseudomonadota > Gammaproteobacteria > Burkholderiales > Burkholderiaceae_C > JAAFIW01. The sequence goes on along the minus strand of JAYUXO010000029.1, from coordinate 5,047 downwards.
TTGATGGCCATGCTGCTGACTACGGTGCTGGCGCTGTCTGCCGGGATGTACGCTGCGGCCCGACACAACAAGCTCGGTGATGTGGGCGTGATGGGGCTGTCGCAACTGGGCATTGCCATCCCCAATTTCTGGTTTGCCATTTTGCTGATCCTGCTGTTTTCGGTGGGCCTGGGCTGGTTCTCGGCGGGCGGCTTTCCCGGCTGGACTGAAGATGATGGAGGAGGCGTGTTGCCCGCGCTCAAATCCCTGCTGCTGCCCGCCATCTCGTTGGCCGTGGTGCAAGCTGCCATTCTGTCGCGCATCACCCGCTCGGCGGTGCTGGAGGTACTGCGCGAAGACTTTGTGCGCACCGCCCGGGCAAAAGGTTTGTCGCAACGCGCCACGCTGTGGCGGCACGTTCTGCGCAATGCGCTGATTCCCGTCATCACCGTCATGGGCCTGCAGTTTGCCGAGTTGCTGGCCGGCACGATCGTGGTGGAAAACGTGTTTTACCTGCCCGGTCTTGGGCGCCTGATCTTCCAGTCCATTTCCAACCGCGACGTAATCGTGGTGCGCAACTGCGTGATGCTGCTAGCCGCGATGGTGGTGCTGGTGAACTTCGTGGTGGATCTGTTGTATGCGGTGATTGATCCGCGCGTCAAAGCGAGCGATATCTGATGGCGGATGGCGTGCTGCCCTCATTCATCGCCCCAACGGTCTGGCGACGCCTGAGCCGCCACAAGAGCTTCATGCTCGGTGCAGCATTGACTGTCCTGCTCCTGCTAGCCGCCGCCCTCTCCCTGGTGTGGACACCCCATTCCCCCTATGAGATGAACCTGCCCGGCAAACTGCAAGGCCCAAGTAGCCAGCACTGGCTGGGCACCGATCCGTTTGGCCGCGACATTGCCTCGCTGCTGTTGGTTGGCGCGCGCGCGTCCATTCTGGTGGGCATCATTGCGGTGGGCATCGGCTTGTTCATTGGCACCGCGCTGGGCCTGCTGGCTGCCGCGCGGCGTGGCTGGGTCGAAGAAGCCATCATGCGTTTGAGCGACTTTGGCTTTGCCTTCCCCGCCATCCTGTCGGCCATCATGCTCACCGCAGTGTTTGGCGCGGGCCTGGTCAACGCCATCATTGCCATCGGCATCTACAACATTCCCACCTTTGCCCGCATCACCCGGGCGAGCGCCAACGCGGTGTGGTCGCGCGAATTTGTGCTGGCCGCCCGTGCCTGTGGCAAGGGCCGCTGGCGCATCACCATGGAGCACGTGCTGCCCAACATCGCCTCGGTGCTGATCGTGCAGGCCACCATCCGCTTTGCGATAGCCATCCTGGCCGAAGCCGCTTTGTCGTACCTTGGCCTGGGCACCCAGCCGCCCCAACCGTCCTGGGGCCGCATGCTCAGCGAAGCGCAAACGCTGATGTTTCAAGCGCCCATGCTGGCGGTGTACCCCGGCGTGGCCATTGCGCTGGCGGTGCTGGGCCTGAACCTGCTGGGGGATGGGTTGCGCGATGTGCTGGATCCGAAGCTGGCGCGCAAGCGTTAATGTTTGCTATTAAAAATATAGCTGCTTGAGCAATATCTATTAGGGCTGTCGGCACTTTTTCATCTCAATTTCACGGTTTTAACTCCCTCCCCTTCCGGGGGAGGGTAGGGGAGGGGGCAGGCTGTTGGCCTCCCCTTTGCGCAGCGTTGGCTGGCGAGTGACGGTCGGCTGGGTATGCGCTGAAGAAAATTTCCGCAATCACGCGACGGCGAGTTGTAGCGTTCGCAAGGCCAACCCCGCGCCTTGCTCCAATTTTTCATCCCATACCCAACCACCCGCCGCTGGCATGGGGTTTGTTTGGTTGCGGGGAGATTCAGGTTGCTCCTGATTTTGTAGCTGCTTGAGCAGGTTTTGCTTGGGCTGGAGGGCGATTTTGCTCATAGCGGGTTTGATTAAAGCCGCCGTGAATCCACTGTTGAATGTGCTGGTGCGGTCAAGCCAATGGGGAGCCTGAAGATTGGGCTTGCAGACATTTATGCAAAGAATCCGGCGCTTCAACCGTCGTCAGCAACACTCGCCGCAGAAGCCCTACGGCAACAAGCGAACGAGATTGAAAGCGCGGAGACGCAGGAGTTTATTGACAAAGCAATTGCCAAGCGCGCCCATGCTCTAGGGCTGTGCAGGAATCAAATTACCTCAAGGATTTATCCGTGATTAATACGATAAACCCAACTTATCAATCGACTTGAACTCGCTCTTGTAGAGGGCGGTTTCGCTTGAAGGGCGGGTCGGTGATTTTTTTTACGTTAAGCGCCCAAGTCAACCAGCCCCCGATGCCCAAGAGCAAAAAGCCCTACCTCCTGCACGCATCGTATTGACCCGCTGCGCAGATCGACTACGACGCCTATCCGTCGTACGACCGGCAGATTGAAGCAGTCATAGAACAGTTGAATTGCTCCTGAAAATATAGCTGCTTGAACAGGTTTTATATGGGCTAGTGGCCGATTTGGCTTGAACTGTACAGATGTTGGATGGCTTCATTTGCCCGGCAACGCGTCCCTCAATCGGGTCAGCACAGATTTGTCCAGAACGTCTTTTTCCCGACAGTCTGTTTTGGTTTTCAGCAGCCCCTCAATATCCAGCAACTTGACAGTGACGCCCTCGATGTCCAACTGCGCAATGTGCGCCTGCAGGCTGTCAAAGGTTTGTCCGTTGGCGGCAAACAGCAAGTCAACCAGCAATTCGTCAGCCACGCGGATGTTTTCCACCGCGCCATCGGCTTGTGGCTCAAACCACTGCGCTTCCAGTTCGGCGGATGACGACAAAAAATTGAGTGCACGGATGACTTTTTCGCCGTTGCTGCGGCTGGGTTGTAGCAACACATCCACATCTTCAGTGGCCCGCAAAAAACCGTTCAGGCGAACGGCTTGACCGCCCACCAGCACGTAAGCCACACCCTCTTCCTGAAACCGGCGCAATAGCTTCAAGAAAAGGTCTCCTTCGGCGGCATCACGGCTCATCTTGGCCCGCAGCCTGGCGATTCACACGCGCCGCCTGAGACAACTGCCGTTCAAAATCCAATGCATTCATCTGCGCATGCGTGAGCCGCCACACGCCACGCGGGTGCGGCGGCAAGCCGCCTCGCAGCATCGCATCCATCGCCCGGCCGCGCTGCCAGGCGAGCTGTGGGTTGGGTTCGATTTCGCTGCGGTTGTGGGAACCAACGATTTTCATGCCAGGCAGTTTAGCCCCCATGGTTTGAAGTGCAGCGCAGCTTGCCCAAATGCTCCTGAAAACATAGCTGTTTGAGCAGTATTTATAAGGGCTGGTGTCCAATTTTTTATAAAACAAGCTGGCTGAAACAATGCACATTCACGGCAAGCCAAAATAATGCCTCTGACCACAGCAAACCCTTGAAACCACCCATGCACATCGAAACCGACGACCTGTCCCGCCCAGCCATTCACGCGCTGCTCAACGAGCATTTGCAAAGCATGTATGCGCTGTCGCCGCCCGAAAGCGTGCATGCACTCGATCTGGACAAGCTGCGCAGCCCCGACATCACGTTCTGGTCAGTTTGGGACGGTTCGCTGCTATTGGGATGTGGCGCAATCAAACAACTGAGCGCCACACACGGCGAAATCAAGTCCATGCGCACCCCCGACGCCCTGCGCCGCCGCGGTGCCGGTCGCGCCATGCTGGCCCACATCGTGGGCGAGGCCCGTGCGCGCGGCTACCAGCGGCTGAGCCTGGAAACGGGGGCTGTGCCGGGGTTTGAGCCGGCGCAGAAGCTGTATCAGAGTTCTGGATTTACGTGTTGCGGGCCGTTTGGCGACTACGTCGAAGACCCGTACAGCCTGTTCATGACTTTGAGCCTTTCGTCGCCCCACCAACCAGGATTTGCGTTGCCCACCACAGACCAAAACCGAAGCAACGCCATCGCGTTCTATGACTTGATGTTCAACCAATGCCGACCCAGGGAGGCGGTGGAGCGCTATGTCGGTGCCATCTACACGCAGCACAACCCACATGTGGCCGACGGAAAAGAAAACTTCATCGCGTACTTCGAGCGCATGGCGCGCGACTACCCTGGCAAGCAGGTGACCGTCAAGCGCAGCGTGGCGGAAGGCGAGTTTGTCGTTCTCCACTGTCACCAGGTTTGGCCAACGGACGTTAACAAAGACTGGGCAGGCATCGACATCTTCCGCTTCGACGATGTGGGAAAAATAGTCGAGCACTGGGATGTGCTGCAGGTTATTCCTGCGATTGCCGCGCATGGCAATGGCATGTTTTAGTGTGGTTTTGTGACGACTTTGCTCCTGATTTCATAGCTGCTTGAGCAATTCAATCAAGGGCTACAGGCCCTTTTTCTTCATAACGGGCGGGCTCGAACGGCTGTGAATCGACGATTGAGATTCAGAAAAGCGTTTGCCACGATCTGAACTCGGCTGTTAACTCCCTGCCCTTTCGGGGGAGGGCTGGGGTGGGGGCAGGCTGTTGGACTTCCTGTGCGTGCTGTGCTGGCTGGCGAGCAACGGTCGGCTGGGTATGCGCTGAAGAAAATTTCCGCAATCACGCGATAGGGTTTGCAGCGTTCGCAAGCCAGCTCCACGCACTGCTCCAATTTTTTCATCCCACACCCAACCACCCGCCGCTGGCTGGGACCTATCGTCATGAGGGGAAATCACGCAACCCTGATCTTGTAGCTGGTTGAGTAGGTTTTGATTGGGCTGGCACGTATTCTTTATGGCACTACTCAATGACCCGTGGCACTACAGGGTTTGACCCGGAAGACATTCGTCCATACACTGCTGCAATGCACATGGACTGGGATCCAAACAAAGCGCAAGCAAACGAGCTTTTGCATGGTGTGTCGTTTTCAGAAGCGGCAACGGTGCTGACCGATGAACTGGCATTGACCAGAGAAGACCCAGATGCCATCGGTGAGCAACGCTTCGTCTCGCTGGGCATGAGCGCCACAGGAGCCCTGCTGGTGGTCGTCTATACGCATCGCGAGCCCGACATTTACCGCCTGATTTCATCTTGGAAGGCCAACAAGCCGCAAAGGAAACTGTATGAAAAAA
>JAYUXO010000028.1:0-5650 GCA_043753505.1 Comamonadaceae bacterium | reverse complement strand
TCAGCCGCCGCGTGCAGGTCGGCATGGTCGGCATCAACGTGCCCATCCCCGTGCCCATGGCCTGGCACGGTTTTGGTGGCTGGAAGAAAAGCCTGTTTGGCGACATGCATGCATACGGCGAGGAAGGCGTGCGCTTCTACACGAAGCAAAAAAGCATCATGCAGCGCTGGCCGGAGAGCATTGGCAAGGGGGCTGAGTTCGTGATGCCGACGGCCAAGTAGTCCCTGCAACTGCCTGATTCGCCAAACGCGCGATCTGCGCTTTTAGCTATCGCTCCACCCTCACCTATGAAATCCCTGGCAATCGATTGTCAGATTTCGCCAGACACCCACCTGATTTGCATCTCCACTGGATTTGTAACTTTTTGCGGCTTGATGCTCTTGTTGATGCTTGATGTTATGTCTGGCTTGTCTTGCGCATCTACTTTCTGTGGCGATGCCCGCGCAAGCGCAAGCGTTTGTCGGTAAGCCTTCGCAATAACGCAAATGACAGCTACAGACGTTAAATCCGGTTTTTCCGGCATTCCGCAAAAGGCCGCAGACTACCCCGGCGTTGACATGCTACGCGCGCTGGCTGCCAGCTTGGTGCTGGCTTATCACATCGCGCAGCTGGGCAAATTCAATGGCTTGCCGGACCACGCACTGGCAAGGATTTTTACAACTTACGGCTGGATCGGCGTAGATCTGTTTCTGGTCATCAGCGGCTTTGTGATCGCACTGTCAGCGTTTTCAGGGGTTGCGCGGGATGGCACGCAGTTCCGGCGCCCGTTTGCCATTCGACGGCTAGCACGTATCGTGCCTCTTTACTTGCTGACCTGCGCGCTGTTTGTGGTGCTGATACAGCCCAGCTATCTGTTCATTCCCAAGTGGGCCTTGCTGGCCCATATCGGCAGCCACCTGTTGTTCGTGCACAACCTGATGCCGGCCACCCATGGCTCGATCAATGGGCCGACCTGGTCGGTGGGCCTGGAAATGCAGTTTTACCTGGTGATGGTGTGGCTGGCACCCTGGCTGGCGCGCAGCAGCGTCTGGCGTGTGCTGTTGGGCGCTTTGCTGGTGGGCGCTGGCTGGCGGTTTTTAACCACGCTGATCTGGATTCCTGGGGAGGCGACTGTCACGACCCAGTTCGTGTACTTGACGCAACTGCCCGGCACCATCGACCAGTTCGCTTTGGGTATCGCACTAGCCCTGGCCATGACACGCCGCAACGCTTTTGCCGCGCGGTTTCTGGTGGTGAACTGGCGGACTTTTACGGGCTGGTTGCTGATCAGTCTTGTATTGCTGACACTGGCGATGTGGATGGTGCGCCACTACAGCTACTGGACCAGTACCAGCATGCTGGTGGCCTGGCGCCCACTGCTGGGCGCGGGGTTTGCCGCCCTGTTAGCGGCTGTCGTCACCTTGCCGATAGCCGGTGCACGGTTGTTCGTGCCACTGCGCTACCTGGGCACCATCAGCTATGGCATCTACTTGTGGCACATGCTGGTCATCATCAGCGTGAACCGTTTGGTGCCGGACATTGGCGGCAGGCGCTTCACGCTGGCCGTGCTGATGTGCACCCTGGTGCTGGCCTCACTCAGCTGGCACCTGCTGGAAAAGCCCAATATGAAGCAGTACAAGCGTTAGTTCAAAAACCTGTCGGAATACATCAGATGATACATTTATATCATTTAAAATTCTGCATATGATTACTGCAACCTTGCGCAACTGGGGCGGCTCTGTGGCACTTCCCATACCCAAAAAACTGCTGTCCCTGGCAGAGCTTGATGCGGGGCAACAAGTCACGCTTGACTTGCAGGACGGCAAAATTGTGGTCGCAGCTTCGGTGCCTAAATTCACACTGGCGCAACTCATGAAAGAGCACAAAGCGCTCAAGCTGCCACAGGACTCGCAATGGATCGACTTTGAACCGTTGCCGTCTGAGCAGTTTTGATGGCGACTCGTGGTCCGCATCGCGGAGACATCTGGTTCGTTGGCTTGAACCCAACCAAAGGCCGTGACCAGGCTGCTATGCGACCCGTTTTTGTGCTTTCGCCTGCAGACGACTCGCTTGTGCTTGTGCTGCCCATCAACCAAGGAATCATGTTGGCACGCAGCCAGGGTTTTGCAGTGTCGTTGGCTGCATCAGGCATGCAAACGCAAGGTGTGATCATCTGCAACCAGCCACGCACGGTTGCATTGCGCCAACGAGCAGGCAAGAAAATTGAGCGTGCGCCCGATTTCGTGGTGCAAGAAGTGTTGGCACGCATCGCGCCGCTGGTGACTTGAGACCATCACATTGACCTAAACATGACCCACCCCATCTTCGACTTCATCATCATCGGCGCGGGCACCGCCGGTTGCCTTTTGGCCAACCGCTTGAGTGCCGACAAAACCAAACGGGTTTTGTTGATTGAGGCGGGGGGTAAAGACGACTACCACTGGATTCACATTCCGGTGGGCTACCTGCACTGTATTGGCAACCCGCGCACCGACTGGCTTTACAACACCGAACCCGCTGCGGGCTTGAATGGGCGCAGCCTGCGCTACCCGCGCGGCAAAACGCTGGGCGGCTGCAGCAGCATCAACGGCATGATTTATATGCGGGGTCAGGCGCGCGACTACGACCATTGGGCGCAGCTTACCGAGGACGCGGGGTGGCGCTGGGAGTCTGTGTTGCCTGCTTTTAAAAAGCATGAGAGTCACTATAAATTGGATAGCACGTCCAGCAATCCTGGTGTGCACGAAAGTCCGTTTCACGGCTCAAAAGGCGAGTGGCGGGTCGAAAAACAGCGGCTGCGCTGGGACGTGCTCGACGCGTTTGCCCAGGCGGCGCAACAGGCGGGCATTCCGGCTACTGACGATTTCAACCGGGGTGACAACGAAGGCGTGGGCTACTTTGAGGTGAACCAGCGCGATGGCTGGCGCTGGAACACTGCGAAGGCTTTTTTGCGCCCCACCTGCTATGGCCGACCCAATTTTGAGATGTGGACGCGTGCACAGGTCAGCCGGTTGCTGTTTGAAACCGGGGCCGATGGCAGCCAGCGCTGCACCGGTGCCCAGGTGTGGACGGGTACCGAGATGCTGGAAGTGCAGGCCCGCCTGGAGACCCTGCTGTGTGCGGGCAGCATAGGTTCCCCGCAGATCTTGCAACTCTCGGGCATTGGCCCTGAGGCCTTGCTACAAAAACACGGCGTGACCGTGCTGAAAGATACGCCTGGGGTGGGTGCCAACTTGCAAGACCACTTGCAGATTCGCTCGGTGTTCAAGGTGCGCGGTGTGCCCACCTTGAACACGCTGACCCGTTCCTGGTGGGGCAAAGCCAAAATTGGTCTGGAGTACGCGGCCAAGCGCACCGGGCCCATGAGCATGGCGCCTTCGCAGCTAGGCGCTTTCACCCGCAGCAGCGCCGACCAGCCGCACCCCAACCTTCAATTTCACGTGCAGCCGCTCAGCCTGGATGCGTTTGGCGAGCCGTTGCACGGCTTCAACGCCTTCACCGCCAGCGTGTGCAATCTAAACCCCACCAGCCGGGGCACGGTTCAGATTAAAAGCGGCAGATTTGAAGATGCGCCAGCGATTGCGCCCGACTACCTCAGCACCCCGGAAGATCGCCAGGTGGCAGCGGATTCGCTACGCGTGGTACGCCGCGTGGTGGGTCAACCTGCGCTGGCGGGTTACCAGCCCGAGGAATACAGGCCGGGGGTGCAGTTCGAGTCAGACGAAGATCTGGCTCGCTTGGCAGGCGATATTGCCACCACGATTTTTCACCCGGTGGGCACTACCAAGATGGGTGCGGATGACGATGCGCTGGCCGTGCTGGATTCGCAGTTTCGCGTGCGGGGCATTAAAGACCTGCGCGTGGTCGATGCCGGGGCCATGCCCACCATCACCAGCGGCAACACCAATTCGCCGACTTTGATGATGGCCGAAAAGGCAGCGCAGTGGATCCGTGCGGCTGCGGCGTCCCAGGGAAAATCCTGATGCACCAAGCGTGTGCGCTATTTACAGTCCCCCGTATCAACAGTTCGACTATCCATCGGGCTTGCTGAGGAGCCCGAGGAGACAAGACAAGCAAAAGGCGCTGGTGATCCCAGCGCCTTTTTGTTTTTTTGGTTGCTCCTACGCTCCAACGTGGTGCGCTTGCGGGCTTTGCACAAAGCCGAATTGCTTCGGCAGGTCGGCGCGCAACACAGGCTGGGGCGTCCATAGCTCCTGCTCTATGGCATCAGCCGCCAGCCCCACGTCCAGCGTGTGCACCAAGCCGAGGCCCAGGGCAGTGTGCAAGTACACAAAGCCGGCTTCGTCCACCAGGCATTGCTGCACAGTGGCGTGCTGTCTGGTATGGCTGGTGGGTACAAACTGTTCGCTAAGCCGCCAGATCAGCGGTGCCAGCTCGAGCTCCACATACACCCGCTGCGGGCCGTTTTGAAAGTACCACTGACCTGCTGCCCCGCCTTGGGTCTCGGCCTGGTAGTTGCGGGCAATGAAGTCAATCAGCTTGTCGTGGCGAAGCAGGGAGCCTTTGCTCTGCGGGAATGCCCCAGCCGCCTGGGTCGGGTCGTCGCGCATGTACCAGTTGCCACGTGTATCCAGCCCCAGCCAGCCGTAGCAGTGGGGCACGGTGGGCCACTTGGCCATGGCAGCTTTGACGATGTCATCCATGTGTCGATTGTGATGCTTGTGCATGCGGCGCTAGCCAGTCACACACCGCATCGGGCATGGCGTAAACATGGCCAGGTAAAGTGCCCGCCGGGAAACCCACATGCCCACCGTGTGCGGGTTGCCACAGCGTGAGCCAGGGGTTCTGCACGTCTGCTGCGACCGGCAGGCTGTGTGCGGGCATGAACGGGTCGTTGCGCGCATTCAGCGCCAGTGCGGGCACGCGGATGCGGTGCAGGTGGGGTTTGGCGGAGGCACGCTGCCAATAGTCGGCTGTGTCTTTGAAGCCATGCAGCGGCGCAGTGAACACGTTGTCAAACTCGTACAAGTCACGCGCGGCCAGCAAGATGTCCCGGTCAAACAGGCCGGGGTGCTGGTCCCACTTTCGCAGGGCGCGGGGCTTCATGCTGGCTAAAAACATGCGTGTGTAGGCCAGGCGGTTGAAGCCCCGGCCAATTTGCGCACCGCTGGCGGCCAGATCCAGCGGCGAGCTGACGCTTGCCACCGCCTGCACCACAGCCGTGGCTTCGTTTCCCATTTCCCCGGCCCAGCGCATCAGGGCATTGCCACCCAGTGAGATGCCCACGGCCAGCAGCGGGCCGGTGTACTGCGCGCGCAGGCGTCGCAATATCCAGCCAATTTCTTCGTAGTCGCCCGAGTGGTAAGCCCGCGGCCCGTGGTTCAGTTCGCCGCTGCAGCCACGAAAGTGCGGCACCACAAAGCCCCAGCTGCGCGCGACGCACACATGGGCAAATGCGTGCGCGTAGTGGCTGGCCGACGAGCCTTCGAGGCCGTGGAACATCACGAGCAGAGCGTTTGCTGGCGTGGTGGTTTGCATCCAGTCCACATCAATGAAGTCCTGGTCTGGCGTGTTCCACCGTTCACGACGGTAGGCCGGGGGCGCTGCACGGTGTTTTTTGCCGTAAAGCGCAGGCCAGATGGTTTGCAGGTTGCCACCGGGAAGCCAGGCAGGCGCTACATAATTCATAGCTGTTTGAGCAATATATACA
>JAYUXO010000027.1:0-5652 GCA_043753505.1 Comamonadaceae bacterium | reverse complement strand
AAGTTCCCCACCATCAAGCGAACACCCCCGTGACGATGCCATCGCCTGCGCAGGCAGCCAGAATTTTCACCCTCCCAGGTATTGCTTACTTTGCGCTGGTATTTACGCTTGGGTTCTTACTTGGCACATTGAGAACCCTTCTCAGTCACGATGCCCCAAGCGTCGGGCGGCTGGCAGGTGTGCTCATCGAGTTACCCATCATGCTGAGCGCGTCGTGGTTCTTGAGCCGCTATGTCATCCGCCGCTTTGCAGTTGCTTTAACCGTTGTCGCCCGCGCCGGCATGGGTGGCCTCGCATTCGCGTTGCTGTTACTGGCCGAGCTTCTTGTTGGCGCATTACTTTTCGGCCGCACACCAGCCGAACACGTGGCGCTGTATGCAGACGCAAGTTACGCGCTTGGCCTTGCTTCGCAAATGGGGTTCGCATTGATGCCGCTGCTTCAGATGACGCAGGACAAGCAACCGTGACCGCGTGGACTGACTGCCATTTCGAAAAGCACGCTGCGCGGCGTGAACGCATCACTCGCCACTCAACAAGCCCGCCGCTCCAGTGCTGCACGCCACCCCTGGATGCACCCAGGTACAAGCAAGGACGCACCACGTTAATTAGCATTGGAAGAACCCCACCACGCCTGAGACAACAGCACCCACCGCGATAGACGCCCCATAGCCCAGCGCCACTGGACGTCCCACGAGCGCGCCGCCTACAAATAACACGGTCAGGGTTTTGGTCAGCATGTTGGCGGCAATGGCCAGTCCAACAGCAATCTGGGCCGCTTGGGTTGCCAGACTGCCAACGGCCTGCATCCGCATCACGGTGATGGTGATGGCATCCACATCCAGCAAGCCCGACAGAGCGGCCGCCACGAACAGACCGGCGCTGCCCAACCATTGGGTAGCAGCCTGAATCAGTACCGCCATCACACCCAGGAATGCGCCGAAAGTCAACGCGGTACCAAGATCAAAGACTGCCATGTCATCGGCCTGCTGTGTCTGCGTCTCCGCCTCCGCCTCGCAACGCCGCCAGCGCCAGGCACCCAGGCCCAGTAGCGTGATGCCAGCTGCAGCCATGGGAACTCCCAGCATCACGCCCAAGGCGGGTTGAATCAACAAGACGATCACCGTCATGCGCAAAAACATCATCCCGCACGCGGCCAAAGTACCGGCTGCGGCAGCGTTGCTCAACGCGGGTTGATCCCTGGCACGACGCGCCAGGGTCAAGGTCACGGCAGTTGACGAGGCCAGGCCACCCAGCACGCCCGTCCACAAGATGCCGCGCGAAGGGCCGGTCAGGCGCATGGCGATATGGCCGCCCAATGACAAGGCTGCCACCAGCACCACCGCCCACCACAACAAAAAAGGATTCAGCGCTCCGTAAGGCCCGTAAGCCGCATTGGGTAACAGCGGAAGAATCACTGCGGACAGCACCAACAGTTGTAGCGCAGCGCTGAGTTCGCGGTGCTCCACAAGCTGTAGCCAGCGGTGCAGGGTGGGCTTGAGGTTCAGCAGCACTGCCACGACCACGGCAACCCCTATTGCCAAAGCCGCCTGACCCACGCCGGCCAGCGCGCCCAGGGCATAAGTCAGCAGCGCTGCCACGGCGGTGGTAGCGCTCAGGCTGCCATGCGTGCGAACACCTTCGCGGTACGACACAGCGGCCAGCAACGACAAGCCAACGAGCCCACCCGTCATGGGCCATACCCCCAGGAAACCGCTTAGTAGGCCCAGTACACCGCCCAATAAACCCAGCAGCGCAAAGGTGCGTAAACCCGCCACCCGGCCGCCTTCGAGGCGCTGGCGGTCGCGCCAGCCACGCTCCAGGCCGATCACCGTACCCACAGCCAGTGCGGCAGCCAAGGCCGAGATGGCCGGGTCGATGGAGAACGACAGAACACGCATGGGTGATCAGACTCGCGGGTAACGTCGCGGCCAACGCGCCCCCATGTCAGCCCGCATCGCTTGCAACCGCAGACGATTCGATCGGTTGCATCCACGCATACACCGCCATACCCGCCAGCATGGCCAATACAAACGCCGCCGCTTTGGGTTGCCCTGCCGCCAGCGAGACCAACGCAGGCCCAGGGCAAAAACCGGCCAACCCCCAACCAGCGCCAAACAGCAGGCTGCCCAACACCAACGCCTTGTCGATATTGCGTGTGCCGGGCAGGCGTAGGGCGCCACCCAAAAATGTGGAGGTGCGTTTATTGGCAACGGCAAAAGCAACCACCCCGACCAGAATGGCACCGCCCATCACCAGGGCCAGTGATGGATCCCAGGCTCCGAATAAATCCAGAAAGCCCAGCACTTTGGCGGGGTCGGTCATGCCTGAGACGATCAAGCCAGCGCCAAACAGCAGGCCGATGAAAAACTCTGAAATGCGGTTCATGTGTTTCTTCCTTGAGGCAGTCAAATCAGGACAGAACGTGCCGCATAAGAAATACCGTGGCAAATCCCGCACCCATGAAAGCCAGTGTGGCCACCAGCGAGCGTGCCGACAGGCGCGACAGGCCACACACGCCGTGGCCGCTGGTACAGCCCGAGCCATAGCGGGTACCAAAACCCACCAGCAAACCAGCCACCACCACCGTAGCCCAGCCAGCGTCGATGCGGGCCGGTATTGGCCCTGCCAGCAGCAGGTAGAGCAGGGGAGCGAGCAGCAGGCCCAGCAGAAATGACAGTCGCCAACCCACGTCTTGCGGCCGCAGGCGCAGCAGACCACCCACGATGCCACTGACGCCCAGAATACGTCCGTTGATCAGAATGAAAAGCGCCGAGGCCAGGCCCAGCATGATGCCCCCGCCCAACGCGGACCAGGGGGTAAAGTTGTTCCAGTCGATCGTCAAGGTTTTCTCCTGATGAAGGTTAAAAAAAGTGACGCAACAGCTAACGACGGCATGTTGAGTGATAGCGCAAGCTTCACGATGCACCATATTTACCAACTTGTATTGAGGCAGGTCAACAACACGGCCGTCTTTGCAGTGCCCAATAAGGGCGCGCTTACACGTACGGGAAATTTTTTATGAACCCCGAGATTGAGAGTTTTTTCGACCCGGCCACTTGGACCATCAGCTACGTGGTCTACGAAAAAACCGGCACTGCTTGCGCCATCGTCGATTCGGTGATGGACTACGACCCCAAGTCGGGGCGAACCAGCACGTTGTCAGCAGACCGGCTGATTGCTTTCGTGCAGTCCAGGCAGCTGCAACTGCAATGGATACTGGAAACCCATGCCCATGCAGACCACCTGTCGGCGTCGCACTACCTGAAGCAACGACTGGGCGGCCAGACCGCGATGGGTGCAGCCATTGCCCAGGTTCAGGGCGTCTTCAAGCGCATTTTTCACCTGGAGCCGCAGTTTCAGACCGATGGAAGCCAGTTTAATCGCCTGTTGCACGACGGGGACACGCTGTCGATTGGTGCGCTGTCGATACAAGCGCTGGCTGTGCCGGGGCACACGCCCGCATGTATGGCGTACCAGGTTGGCGACACTGTGTTCGTCGGTGACACCCTGTTCATGCCCGATGTGGGTACCGCGCGCTGTGATTTTCCGGGCGGCGACGCGCAGACCCTGTTTCGCTCGGTAGCCAAGCTGCTGCGTCTACCGCCTGAAACACGGCTGCTGATGTGCCACGACTATCCACCTGATGGCCGCCCGCCCGCCTGGCACAGCACCGTGGCTGAACAGCGCGCCCACAACATTCATGTGCACGACGGCGTGAGCGAGCAGGCGTTTGTGCAGATGCGCATCGCGCGCGACACCACGCTGGACATGCCTGTGTTGATCTTGCCGTCGGTGCAGGTCAATATCCGCGCTGGCGAATTGCCGCCGGTGGAAGACAACGGGGTGTCATACCTGAAGATCCCGTTAAACGTTTTGTGATGGTTAAGGAGCAGGAGTTTCTTTAATGTTGCGGCTTCACCCGGCTTTTGTCATATAGCCCATCCACGGCCAGTAAGTCAGGGCAAATATCACTAACAAAACCATAGCCGCCGCTGTGATGACCAGGCCGGTACGTATGAAATCTCGCGCGTCAAACGTGTCTGTGCCATAAGCAATCATATTTTGCGGCGCATTCACCGGCAGGATGAAACCGAAGCTCACCACGAACTGAAGCAGCATGGTCATGCCAATCATGTTGATGCCCGGCGTTTGCACCGCGGCCAACACGCTGATGATGATGGGAATCATGGCCGAGGCCAAGGCTGTGGCACTGGCAAAGCCCAGGTGAATCACGACCAGGAACACGGACAGGAGCAACAATATGGTCAATGCGCTGGCCTGCGCAAGGCCCAGGTTCTGCACGATCAGGTTGGCCAACCAACCGGCCGCCTGGGTGCGCAGCAGGGCCGCACCCAGGCTGATGCCAATGGCGAACAAAACCACCGTGCCCCAGGGAAAGCCGCGTTGCGATTCTTTCCAATCCATCACGCCCAGGCGGGGCAGCAACATCAGGCCCACGGCGGCCAGGGTTGTGGACGCTGTATCAAAATCGTGCAGTAGCTTTTCAGACGCCCAAAAGCCGAGCAGTAGCAACACGATCCCCAGCAGCTTGTATTCCCGCAAGGTCATCGGGCCCATGGCCGCCCGCTGCTGCGCGATGGCCGCTTTACCGCCTTCAATCTGGGTCATTTCCGGCTTCATCATGCGGGTCATGATGAAGTAGACCGCGACACTGAGCAGCGCTGAAAACGGCGCACCGGCAACAAACCACTCCAGCCAGGTGATGCTGCTGCCAAACTGCTTTTCAATGAAGCCGATGGCCACCATGTTTTGCGCTGCCGCAGTCTTGATACCGATGTTCCAGACGCTCGCCGTCTGCGCCGCAGTGATGACCAAAAGCCCGGCAAACCGGCTGCGCTTGTCTACCTTAAAAGCCAGAATGAAGCCCATCATGATGGGCACCAGGCAAGCCACGCGCGCGGTAGTGCTGGGCACGATGAACGACAGCACAAAGCCCACCACCATGGCGCCAATCACGATGCTGTTGGGACGGGCGTCAACCCGGGACAACACACTCAGCGCAATGCGCCGATCCAGTCCCGTCGCGGTCATGGCCGCTGCAATGAAGCAGGCTGCCGCCACCAGCGCCACGGCACTATTGGAAAAACCCGACAACGCCAAACCCAGCGCAACCCCGGTTCCCATGTCCGCACCCAGCGGCTTGGCAGCATCGGGCGCGTAGGCCAGCAGAAACACCATCAGCGCACCAATGACGACGGCACTCACGGCGTAGTCCAGCGCTTCGGTCATCCAGACCACCACCGCGAACGCCAGAATGCCCAGCATCACCTGCCCTGCGTACGGAAGTCCGTTGGGGGTCGGCATCAACACAAGGCCCAGCAGCATAAGTACTGCCACTAGCAGGCCCAGGCGTTTGACGGGTTCACTGCCCGAGGTGGGCAGCGGGGCGGTGGTGGATGCAGCGTTCATGTTCAGGCTTACTGGGTTGCTCTGCTTTATAAAGAAAACGGCTCCAGCCCTTGTATTTATTGCTCAAGCAGCTATGAAAAAAATAGTGACTGAGTGGTGACTGAGTGGTGACCTGGGTAGTGACTGAATGGTACAACTTCAACCACTGGCGAAGTCCAGCACCACCCGCGCGGCCACGTCACCGCGTTGCAGGCGGTCCAACACCTGGTTGATCGCCGACAG
>JAYUXO010000026.1:0-5655 GCA_043753505.1 Comamonadaceae bacterium | reverse complement strand
TGGCGTGCAAGCTCAAGGCTTGTCTGACCAGCTCGGGTGATTCCACTTTCAAGTTGTTCTGCGCCAGCAGTGCCGTTACACAAGCGTTGATTTCCACCTGGCCATATCCGTAGCTACGCTCCAGCACCCACGCCAGCTCGCATAAAACGATGTGGTCGACCCAGGCAGGCTGTGCGGGGGAGGTGTTGACCTGTAGCCAAGCCTCAACTTTTGCCGCCTGCCGTTCGTCATCGTTCACCAATAGACGGACCAGCAGATTGGTGTCGAGCGCAATCACGGCTTTTGTCTGGGCGTGCGCTTGGGTGCATGCTTTTCCTTCAAATAGCGGGCAACACCTTCGTCCATTTGCTCTACGGTGAGGGCTTTCTTTGGCTTGGACAGGAACCCACGCAACCTGGGGCTGGGCGTGGTGACTGGGCGTGTCAGCACGATGGTGTTTGCGTCTTGCATGGTGACCAGCAGTTGGTCACCGGCTGCAAGCCCCATACGGCTGCGCATGGCGCTGGGCAGGGTCATTTGACCCTTGGAAGTGAGCGTGGTGTGCATGAATTTTCCTTACGACTTGCCTTACCAAAACGTAAGGTAAATTTTAGCCCACCTACTTCTAGCCCACCTACTCAACCGTCACGGCACCACCGCCCCAACGTCCGCCCGCCTTGCCTTCCACGCCCCGTACAACACAATCAGGCCCGGCACCAGGATCATGGCCCACACGATCTTGCTGAAATTGGCTTGCACCCATGGCAGGTTGCCCAGCAGATAGCCCAGGGTGACGATGCCGAACACCCAGATGAAAGCGCCCACCACGTTGTACAGCGTGAACTTGGCGCGGTTCATCTCCGCCACACCCGCTACAAACGGCGCAAACGTGCGAATGAAGGGCATGAAGCGGGCAATGATGATGGTGATGCCGCCGTGCTTCTCATAGAACGCATGGGCTTGGTTAAAGGCACGTTTGTTGAAAAACCGGCTGTGTTCCCACTGAAACACCTTGGGGCCAAAGTAGCGGCCAATCATGTAGTTGCACTGGTCGCCCAAGATAGCCGCACATAGCAGCACGGCGCAGGCCAGCGGGTAGCTCATGTAGCCCACGCCACACAGCGCGCCCACCACAAACAGCAGCGAATCACCCGGCAGAAACGGCATGACCACCACGCCGGTTTCGGTGAACACGATGGCAAACAACAGCAGGTAAACCCAGGGGCCATAGGCCAGCACGAAGGCTTCCAGGTGTTTGTCTACGTGGAGGATGAAGTCAATGAGAAAAGTGATGAGTTCCATAGGCCGTGATTATCTGTGCGCAAAGTTTCAGGCTGCATCTCTTGCGCGCTGGCTCACCAGATACACCGCCTTGCGCGCGCGGGCCACATCGCCCACCGGGCGGTGCGTAACCAGCGCTGCCCACGGGTCGAACTTGGTGGCTTCTATTTCTTTGGACATGGTCTGGCCTTGCGGGCTGTCCGTGTCTTGCTGGGCCAACGTGAGGCGGGCTACCGTGACCCAGGGGGTCTGGCTTTCGGGCCACTCACAGGAAAGGTCTTCCACCGGCGTGGTGGCTTCGTCGGTGAAAAACTGCAGCTGCAGCTCATGCACCAAAGGGCCCGCGCGCAAGCGAATGCTCATGTCTTTCGCCCAGTTTTTGCGGGCATCAAGGTTGATCTTCACACTCGCTGCTGTCAAGCGCACCCGCACCAGGTAGGGGCCACAAGCCATCGGGGCTACGCTGCCAAAGGCTTCAGTGGCAAACCCCGAAAAGCGCTTGTTGACGGCTTTTCCGAGGTAGATCAGCTCTTTGACGCCTTTGACCAAACCGTGTCGGCCCACCAGGTGGCGCGCCAGGGCAAACGGGCTTTTGGCACCCGCCATGGCAATGCCAACGAACTCTTCCGCGCTGCGAATTGGCAACCAGAAATGGTTGACCAATAAAAAATCCTGGCAAAGGGTTTTGCCACCCAGTGCACCAGGGCCGTCAATGCCGTTGACCTTGATCGCGTAGCCGCGCAAATCCGGCTTGAGTCGGGGCTTGCCGTCCGGCGTACTGTCGGGAACCGAATCAGCACTGCCGTTGGACAGGCGAACATGCGCCAGGTAGCGACCCGGCTTGGCAAACAAGCCATAGCGTGCATGCGCTGGCAGGTTGTCCAGCACCTCCAGGTGAGCACCCAGCCCCAGGTGCTGCTTCCTGTGCAGCGTGCGGCCGACACCAAATTTTTTACTTCTGGCCGCCTGCATCTGCGCAAACAATTTGCCATAGCCCGCATAGCGTGCGTCGTCAGACGGATCGGTTTTTTCAAGCCACTGGGTGCTGGGTACCTGGCTGGTCATGTCGTGTTTCCTTCGGTTGTAACTTCAGCCTCCTGCAGGCTGCGCCACATCACCTTGCCGCTGCCACTTTTGGGCAGGCTGTCGACAAACTGCACCACGCGAGGCACCTTGTAGACCGCCATGTTCTCGCGGCACCAGGCCACGATGTCGGCTTCCGACACCAAGCCCCGGTGACTGGCACGCACCACCACCACTGCCTTGACGCTCTCACCGCGGTAGCTGTCTTTTGTGGCAATCACGCAGGCCTCCGCAATGGCAGGGTGGCGAAACATCAGCGCCTCCACCTCGGCAGGCCACACTTTGAAGCCTGATGCGTTGATCATGCGTTTGAGCCGGTCGGTGATGAAAAAATAGCCTTGTTCATCAATACGCCCCAGGTCCCCCGAGCGGAAAAAGCGCTTGCCGTCCAGCTCAAAAAATGCTGCCTCAGTGGCCTCGCGTTGCTTCCAGTAGCCCTGAAAAACCATAGGGCCATGCATCACGATTTCGCCCTGTTCGCCCTGGGGGACTTCGGTCAGCGTTTCCGGGTCGACCACCCGCGCGTCGCAGCTCATGAACGGGATGCCCAGGCACTGCTGTTTGGGCGCATCTTGCGGGTTGCTGTGGCTGGGTGCAGCGGTCTCGGTCAGGCCATAGCCTTCGACATAGCGCAGCCCGTAGTTGTCAAACAGACGCTGCGCCACTGCTTGCGGCATGGCGGCACCCCCACCGCCGATGCTCACGAGGCTCCCGAGGTCATACTGATCAAACTGGGGGCTGGCCATGAGGTCAATCACCATCGTGGGAATGTTGGTCCAGTGCGTCACCCGGTGCTGCAAGATCAGTCGGCCTGCCAGGTCACGGTCCCAGCGCGGCATCAACACCAGCGTGCTGCCGTTGTAGATGCCTGCATGCATCACGCTGACCATGCCCGTGATGTGAAACATCGGCACCACCACCAACGACACGTTGTCGGGGCTGGCGTTGCCCCACAAGCAGCTGGCCACTGCGTTGTGCATCACGCTGGCATGGGTGTGCATGCAGCCTTTGGGCAGGCCGGTGGTACCGCTGGTGTAGGGCAGCACAGCCAGGTCGGCGGGGATGCGGTTGTGAGCCGGTGCGGGGTGCGTGCTGGCAAGTGCGGTATGCCAGGCAGTCACGGTGCATGAAGCCATCACCGGCAGCGGGTGCACGGTCAGCAGCCAGTCTTGCCAAGCGGCGGGAAGAACCGGCAGGGCGTCTGGCAGGGCGTCTGGCAAAGCGTCCACAAACTGCGTCACCAGCAAGTGCGCCAACTGCTGGTCGGCAGGCAGCGCGTCGTTTGCCTTGGCCCACTCAGCCGCCAGGTCACCACTGGTAATCGCTACGCGCGCATCCGGGTCGGTGATGTAGTGCTTGAGTTCTTCCGCCCGGTTCATCGGGTTGACCGGCACCACCACCGCGTTGGCCCGAAGAATCGCGAAATGTGCCATCACCCACTGCGGGCAGTTCTGCATGCACAGCACCACCCGGTCGCCATCTTGCACACCCATGGCCCGCAACTGCCCTGCCAGCGTTTCGGCCTGCGCCAGCAGCTGTGCAAAGGTCCAGACCCGACCCAAAAACATCAGCGCTGGTTTGGCTGGATAACGCAGCGCACTCACGGCCAGGTTGTGCCACAAAGAGGTGGTGGGTGGATTCAGGTGGTGGGGCAGGCGCTTGGGCCAAACTGCGTGGTGCGGGGCGTGGTGCGGGGCGTGGTGCAGCGTGTGGGGCAATGGATGGTTTGCCGGTGCGGGGGGCATCGCGTATCTCCAGTTATGAAGTCAAGATTAGCACGCGGGTTCTTCGTTTCCAGGTGTCTGGCGCGCGACTTGCCTGGCTACACATGGCCATGGCAGGACTGAAATACAACGCAGCGACAATCGCGGCATGACACCCTTGCACCCTTTCAAACGCTCCTTTTTTTATAGCTGCTTGAGCAGTTTTATCAAGGGCTACAGCCTGATTTACCTTGTATTTTTTGCCAGCAGCGCATTCAGCTTCGATCTGCAAGGGCACCGCGGTGCCCGTGGCCTGGAGCCTGAAAACACCCTGCCCGCCTTTGAAAAAGCACTGGCTGTGGGGGTGACCACGCTGGAGTTGGACGTAGGTGTCACCGCTGATGGCGTGGTAGTCGTGGGGCACGACCCGGCGCTGAGCGCCAACATCACCCGCGATGCAACCGGTCAGTGGCTCGCGGTACCCGCAGGTGGCAAAGGTCCGTTGGTCAAATCGCTCACGCTGGCGCAGTTGCAAAGCTACGACGTGGGCCGCATCAAACCCGACACGCCATATGCCAGGCAGTTTCCCGACCAGACGCCGCGCGACGGCACCCGCATGCCCACGCTGGCGGCCTTGTTCGAGCGGGTGAATGCGCTCAAGGCCGACACCGTGCGATTCAACATAGAAACCAAAATCAACCCCCAGCAACCTGGCGACACCGTGCCGCCCGAGGCATTTGTGCAAGCCCTGCTCCAAGCCATCAACGCCGCCAACATGGCCAGCCGCGTGACGATTCAAAGCTTTGACTGGCGCACGTTGCAACTGTCACAAAAGCTCGCGCCGGCCATTCCCACGGTGTACCTGAGCTTTCAAACCGCCACCGTAGACACCCTGAAAGACGGCGTGTGGACGGCCGGCTTTCAACTGACTGAACACGGCAACAGCGTAGCCCGCATGGTGAAAGCTGCGGGGGGTGCGGTGTGGTCGCCCAACGGCGGCGCGCTCACGCAAGACTTGCTCAAAGAAGCACAGACTCTGGGCTTGAAAGTCATTCCCTGGACAGTCAACAGCGCATCTGACATGCAGCGCTTCATGGACTGGGGCGTGGACGGTTTGATTACTGACTACCCTGACCTGCTGCGCGAGCAGATGCGCATGCGCAAGATGGTGCTGCCACTGGCGGTGCCGTGATAGCTTCACGGCACCGCCGACGGCCGCAACGCGACTGAAAACACCGTTAGTCTGCGGGCCAGCCACCCTGCTGAATCAGCTTCTATGCGAGCCCGCAAGCCTTGGGCTGCTACTATTTATATAGCTGCTTGAGCATATTCCACAAGGGCCATACCCCGAAATGCCTCCTATCCTCTACCTTTTCATGCTGACCAATCTGGTCATTGGCACCGGCGCATTCGTGCTGACCGGCATCCTCCAACCCATGAGCGAAACGCTGGGCATCAGCGTGGCGGCGGCAGGCCAGGCGATGACGGCCTATGCCGTGGCCTCCGCGTTTCTCGCGCCGCTGGCCATCGTGGCCACGGGCAAATGGCCTCGCAAGCGGGCAATTCAACTGGCGCTGCTTTTGTTTGTGTTGGGCAATGTGGCCTGTGC
>JAYUXO010000025.1:0-2236 GCA_043753505.1 Comamonadaceae bacterium | reverse complement strand
GGCCCTCTCGCATGGGCAGGCGCAAACGCTGTCCAGGCGCAAACTGCTTACGTACATGAGGTGCCAGGCCCTGCGTTTCGGAGCCAAACACCAACCAGTCACCCGGCTCGAAAGCCACTTCGTACAAGTTGCGGGAACTTCGCGTGGTCATGGCAAACAACCTCTCTGGTGACGGTTGGGCAGACCGCAGGAATGTCGCCCAATCCGCATGACATTGCAGCGCCGCGTACTCGTGGTAGTCCAGACCCGCGCGACGCATATGCTTGTCCTCCATGGAAAAGCCCAGCGGTTCGATCAGGTGTAAGGCGCAGCCGGTATTGGCGGCCAGGCGGATGACATTACCGGTGTTAGGCGGTATCTCGGGTTGTACGAGCACGATGTTAAACATGACCAGCCTTGTCTTGTGCGGCAGCGGGTGACGCCGTACGCGCCACGACCAGGGCCCCCACTTGGGCCGCGCCCGCTTGCAGCAGGGCATGCGCTGCTGCATGCAACGACGCGCCACTCGTCATCACATCGTCAACCAGCAACACCCGCTGACCCTGCACAGCATGCGCACGCAACGGCTGCATGGCAAACGCGCCTGCCATGTTGCGCAGCCGCTCAGCACGGGGCAGGTTGCTCTGGGTGGTGGTGTTACGGATGCGTAGCAGCAAGTCAGGATGTGTTTTTTGCGGCGTGAGCACCTGCGCAAGCAATTGCGCCTGGTTAAATCCGCGCCAGCGCAAACGCTGATCCGACAGAGGAACGGGCACTACCAAGTCGCACAAATCCAGCTGCTTTTCGACCCAAGGTGCACTGCGCAACAAGGTGCCCAGGGCGGTAGCCAACGCCGGTTGCCCACCAAATTTGAACTGCAGCACGCAAGATGCCCAGGGCCAAACATAGCTGACCGCGGCCAGACAAACCGCCAGCGGTGGCGGATGCTGCAAACACGCGCCGCAAACCACCTGCTCAACTGCGCGACCTTCTGGGACGCTGACGCTCGCAAACAGCGGCAAGGCGCAACGTTCGCAACGTGGAACTGGCCGGGCAAAGCGGGTTACGCAAGTCTGGCAAAACGGTTGGGCAGGCCATGCGCGGCAAATGCGGCACTGGCTGGGCAAATGCGCAGACAAGCGGGTTTGCCAAGATAGATGACGCGAGGCCAGATGCTGACTGGGCTGGTTTAACAGCATGGTTTGCCCGACTGCGTCGCAATGAGAAAGTACATGATCTCAATATACTGGCCTGCGCCTGCTCATGATACAAAAACCACCCACTCTCGACGCGACTGCCGCCCAACGCTGGGCCGCAATGTCAAGGCCCGTGTCGCCATGGCTGCATGAGGAGGTGGGCCAGCGCATGGCACAGCGTTTGCCGTGGATCACGCGGCAGCCCAAAACCTGGGTTCACTGGCAACCGCAGCAGGGTGGTTTGCAAACCCACCAGAGCGTTGCGGCGCAATATCCGAATTCTGAGTGCTTTATGGCACCAGCCCTTGATAAATCTGCTCAAGCAGCTATAAAAAAAATAGCAAAAAATGACTCGTGGTGGTCCTTTAAATCAGCTCCTGCTGTGCGATTTGATCCGCCACCGCCTCAGCACGCACAGATGCTTTGGGCCAACATGGCGCTGCACATGGCTTCCGACCCCCAGGCGCTCATCACCCACTGGCACAAACTGCTGGCGGTCGATGGGTTTTTGATGTTTTCCTGTCTGGGGCCAGATAGCTTGCGCGAACTGCGTGACATTTATCAGGCGTTGAACTTGCCGCCTCCCAGCCATGCGTTTACCGACATGCACGATTGGGGCGACATGCTGGTGCAAGCCGGTTTTGCCGAGCCCGTGATGGACATGGAGCGCATCACCCTGACGTGGGGCAGTGCGAGGCAACTGCTGGCCGAGCTACGCACCCTGGGGCGCAACCTGCACGTCGCAAGGTTTGCTGGCCTGCGCACGCGGGGCTGGAAAGCCAAGCTGGAACAACAGCTAAATGCTCGTTTGATCGATTCTTGCGAACACCCACGCCTGTCGCTGACCTTTGAAATCGTATACGGCCACGCATTCAAACCAGGTCCGCGCATCAAACTGGCGGCTCACAGCGCGATATCGATGCAAGACATGCGGGCTATGCTGGAAGCCTCAAAAGGCAAAGGGTGAGCTGCGTGCTGGGTTGCTGGCGCATCACCATATTGGGCAATTAGCCAAGCTACAATCAGGCACTGTTTTTTAGCTGATTCCCAAGAATTTTTAT
>JAYUXO010000024.1:0-2238 GCA_043753505.1 Comamonadaceae bacterium | reverse complement strand
CAGCCACACGCACCAGCGTTGTTGGTTGTGCAACATTTCCTGCCCACCGATGAAAGGCCGCAAAAACTTTTCAGCCTTCGGGTCTTGTGCGAGCACTCGTGCACGGTCATCAACAGACAGCGTGAAGTGGCCGTCGTCAAGGGCGAAACTGCCGTAAACCAAGGCTGTGGGCGCATCCAACGGCTCGCGCCGGCTCCCCAGCACCACATCCGGCGCATCCACCAGATACGGGTTGATGCGCGCCGCTGGCCCTTCCACCGCGGGGCCGTCGACCTGCGGGTAGTCAAACAGGCGGCGACTTGTCAGCTTTTCCACCCGCTGGGCCAGGCCAAAGCCCACGATGACGCAGTGCACCGCCGCCTGACCCCCCGCTTCGTTGCTCCATTTGAAGGTGCGGTGGGCAAACGCTATGCGAATGCCTTCCTTGAGCAGCCAGCCCCACAGCACGCCCACCTGCTCGCCCTGGCAAATGCTGTTGGTTGACACAAAAGCCACGCCAATACGCTCGCGGGCGGCCTGGTTTTGCTGTTCTTGCAGCTCGAAGATGTCGTTGGCGGCCTGGAGGGCGGCGATGGTTCCTGGGGCGGTGTCTGCGTTTGAGGGTTGTGACGCGCGTGCCCCCGCCGAATCCGAAACAACCGCCGCCTTCCCCTTCCGCCCCTTCTTCTTGCCAGCATCCGCCCCCGCAGGCAACCCGTCGTCCAGAAAACTCACCGTCCTGGCCTGGCTGAACAGGGCTTGCTTGAACTGCGCTTTGCGTTCGTTGGCCACCGCCGCGCCGTCGCCCACCAGGTATTGCGCCGCCTTGATGTACCAGGCGGCCACGTAGTCGAGCACGCCGCCGCCCTGGATGTTGGTGCCCGCGAGCACGCGGTCCATATCTATCTTTTGCACGGCACTCTGGTTTTGTTTGCCGATAAAGGGTGGGTTGCCCACGATGAAGCTCAGGCGCTCCGGTGGGCACAGATCGGCCCAGTCCAGGTCCAACGCATTGCCGATGCGAATGGTGGCCGAGTGCAGCAGCGGCAGGCGGGGCAGCCAATGGGCAAACACCTGGCTGGCCTGCATGTTCATCTGGTGGTTGACCAGCCACATGGCTACCTGGGCCACGCGGGCGGGAAACTCTTCAATTTCAATGCCGTAAAACTGGTCCACGTTGACCAGAATGGCCTTGAACGGGTCGGCAATACGGGTGCCAAACGACTGTACGGCGCGCAGCACGTCCAGCTCCAGCAAGCGCAGTTCGCGGTAGGTAATCACCAAAAAGTTGCCACAGCCGCAGGCGGGGTCTAAAAACTGCAACGTGCGCAGCTTTTTCTGGAAGTCAAACAGCTTGTTCTGGCTGGTCTTGATCCGCAAAAACTCCGCGCGCAGGTCGTCCAGAAACAGCGGGCCGATGGCTTTGAGAATGTTGTCTTCGCTGGTGTAGTGGGCACCCAGCTCGCGTCGCAGGTCGGTGTCAGTGTCTGCACCCTGCCCGTCCATGATGTGTTGAAACATGCTGCCAAAAATAGCGGGGGATATGCGGCTCCAGTCGGTGTGGCAGCAGTCCAGCAGCAGCTCGCGCATGGCGGCATTCAGCGCCGGGATGCGGGTTTTTTCTTCAAACAGCCGCCCATTCACATACGGGTATTGACTGAACCAACCGGGCGAGGACTTTTGGCGATGCGAGAACTCGGTGTCCAACTGGTCAAAGAGTTGAATGAGCACCGGGCCCAGATCGCTGCCGTCAGGTTTGCTGGCGTTTTCCACCAAATCGGTGAAGTTGCCCGCAGGCTCAAACAGGCCGGTTTTGTCGGCAAACAGGCAAATAAGCAGGCGCACCATGAGCAGTTGCAGGGCACGGCCGGTGTAGCCGTCAGCACGCAGGGCCTGGTGCAGGCGCGAGAGCTTTTGCACCGCTTGGTCGTTGATGGGATCGTCAGGCCGCACGCGGCTGGTTTGCTGGCCGCGCAAAAAGCCGAATAACGAGACTTTGGTGGGCAGCTCGTGCAGCTGGAAGCGCTGTTCGACTCCTTCGTCCAGGTCGCGCAGCCAGAAGTTTTGAAAGTCGCACACCAGCACAAAACGCGGGTGCTCGCCGTCTTTCAAGCGCAAAAAATAGTCGGTGGCCTGGCCGTGCGCCAGCGCCAGGTTTTGGCCAGCGCTTTTGTGCTCCACCAGCAGCACGCCGGGCCAGAACAAGTCCATGAACCCGGGGTTTTTGTTGAGCTTGTGCACCTTGCTCTCAAACACCGC
>JAYUXO010000023.1:0-5667 GCA_043753505.1 Comamonadaceae bacterium | reverse complement strand
ATCGCAGGCGTCATGCGCTTGAAGTCTTCTTTGGTGGGCATCAGGCCACTGACCTTGGCGGTGAATACCTCGCGTTGGTCTTCCGGTTTGGCCAGGTTGGTGATGATCTCGCCGTAACCAAACACACCCATCGCAATCACCACAAAGCCAATGCCGTCGGTGAGTTCCGGAATGTCAAAGCTGAAACGCGCCACGCCGGAGTTCACGTCGGTGCCCACCAAGCCCAACAGCAGGCCCAGCACAATCATTGCAATCGCTTTGATCAGTGACCCCGATGCCAGCACCACCGCACCGATCAGGCCCAAAATCATCAGCGAAAAATATTCCCAGGGGCCGAACTTGAAAGCCAACTCGGTTAACGGGGGTGCAAACGCGGCCAGGATCAGGGTGCCCACCGTGCCCGCGAAAAATGACCCCATGCCCGCCGCCGCCAGCGCCGGCCCCGCTCGGCCCTGCCTGGCCATCTGGTAACCATCCAGCGTGGTCACCACACTGGACGATTCCCCCGGCAGATTGACCAGAATGGCGGTGGTCGAGCCACCGTATTGCGCACCGTAGTAAATACCGGCCAGCATGATGAGTGCTGACACAGGTGGCAGCGCGTAGGTGGCAGGCAGCAGCATGGCGATGGTGGCCACAGGTCCGATGCCGGGCAACACACCAATCAGGGTACCCAATACGCAGCCAATCAGCGCATACAGCAGGTTGATCGGCGTGAACGCCACGCCAAAACCCAACGCCAGGTTAGAGATCAAATCCATATGTGTGTCCTTGACGGCTTAGCCGGTAATGAAAGTTGGCCAGACCGGCATTTGCAGCTTGAGCAGCACGATAAAAGCCAGGTAGCAGCCCACGGCCAGAATCGTGGCCAGCCCCAACACTTGCAACGGCTTGAACACATCGGCTGCCTGGCTGGCAATGAACACCAGCGCATAAATGCCCACGATCAGCCCCATGGCCGGAATGCCAAATTTAGGCAAGCCCGCCAGCAACACGCCAAATGCCAGATTGGCACCCAGCACAAACACCAGCGGCTTCCAGGCAAATGCGCCCACCGGCTCGCCGTCTTCGGTTTCCACCACCATGGCTTTGAACACCATCACCAGGCCCAAAATGGTCAGCAAAACACCCAGTGCCAGCGGGAAGTAACCCGGCCCCATGCGTGCGCCGGTGCCAATGGCGTAGTTGCTCGCAGCGCCCCAGGCAAAGGCGGTGCCCACCGCGCTGAACATCAGCCCGGCAAAAAAGTCCCGTTGACTCTTGATTTTCACGTGCGGTCTCCTTGCAGATTATTTGAGTGGCGCGATTGTGGGTGCGGCGACGTAGGGCGGCGATGTGGATTTCACCTACTACAACAAGGAAGCGCGCAAACGACGAGCAGCTTTTTTTGCTATTATAAATATAGCTGCTTGAGCAGTATCTACAAGGGCTGGAAGCCTTTTTCATCTAGAAAAGACTTAAAATCGGTAGATACCGGTCAGTGAGAGCAAGGTCCGCAAGTCGGCTGATGCCTGCTTGTTGGCGCGTATGTTGAGCAGCGCAGCCTGCACGTTCAGCCGTTTGTCTGACGATTCCCAGTTGGCTGCCACACCGTAGTTCCAGCCTGCCGCCAGTCGCAGCAGATTGGCTTCGTCGGTAAAGCGCGAGGAGCGGTAAGTGGCCCTTGCAATCAGCTGCCAGCGGTTGGTGGGTTGCCAGTAAACCAGCGCATTGGCAAGGTGGCGCGGAATGTACGGAACCTTCAAACCCAGAAAATCAGCGCCTGTGTTTTGGCTTGTCGCGTAGTGATAGCGTGCACTGACTGACACGTCAGATGCCAGTAACCAATTACCCGCCATGCCCATCGATGACACCTTGCCCTTGCCGAATTGGGGCGTTTCTTCCAGCTCGTCAAATGCCTGGCCAAACACCGCGCCGCGCGGGCGTACCGATTCCAGCGTCAGCAGTTCCAGAGAACCGTTGATGGCCGCCAGGCGGTTTTGCAGATTGGACACTTGCCGCTGATCAGCGAAAAACCGGTAAAAGCTGGTGTCGTTACGCTGCCAGTCGTACTGCGCGCGTAACTTGGTCAGCAACCCACCCGCCGTAACCAAGCGGTCTTCAACGGGAATTCCCAGCGTGTCGACCGGTGCAAGAGTCGCCACGCCGGTCGGGCGCCGCCAGCGCTGGTACACCAGCTTGAGTTGCTGACCCTGCGCGGTGGCAATGCGCAGGCCGAGGCGGGGGCTGAGACTCCTGATGGACTCGGGCGTCACGACATCTTGCTCAGTTGCGTCGATGCCGCCACCGGCATCGATAACGGCACCCACAACTGATTTTCCGCTGAAAGACTGGTGCGCCAAGTCGGCCTGCCAGGAAAACGTGTCGGACGGGTGTGAACGGCTGGACACATACCAGCCGGTGTATTTCAAATCACGCGTGCCGCGTAACTCGAACCGGGTTGTTCGGGGCGCTGCGGGTGCGCCTTGAAACGACTCGACAAGCTCAGCGGATTGTTGGTCTTGCGCTCGCTCGTAGCCCCAGGTCAACTGCGTTTTGCTGTTGAGTGCCAAACTGTGGCTGAATTGAATATCGCGGTTTCGATTGCGGGCACGGTAGTCCCGGATGGCGATCGGGTTGAAAGGCACCGCGTCCGGCTCCACCAGAACAATCAAGGTGTCAAAAAAATTGGCAAGTGCTTTATCTTCTATTTTTCCCATGGATGAGGTTGACTGGGTGCCCTGCCCGTACTTGAGCATGATCTGGTTATCCGGGGCGAAGCGATACGTCAAACCAATGTCATGACGCGGATTGCTCAGGTTGATGCTGCTGTCTGGCAGGTTTAACCCCGCTGCGGTTGCGGAGGGGGTTTTGCCCGCCAGGCCAATACGCGAGCCAAAGTAAAAAATACCCAGATCAGACGATGGTTTGATGCCCAAACCCACTGTCAGATTATCGAAATTGCTGTCGCGCAGTTGCCCATTTCTGGTACTGAGCGAAGCCCTCTGACCGGTCAGTGAATAGGCGACCGGCACGTGGGTCGCAAACAGCCCATTGGCTGTGACTTGCCCCACGCTGTAGTCAATATCCGCCCGCTGCCGCTCCACCCCCACACTCCCGTAATGCCCCGGCACCGCCACCAGCGAGCTGAAGCGGTTCGATGCGCCAAACGACAGCGGGTCGAGCAGAAACCCCCGGTACAGCTGTGAGTTTTTGTTGAAGCCGTCGCTGTATCGATCGGCTGCAAAAAAAGCGCTACCGGCCCAGTAGGGGTTGTAGGTCTCGCTAGCAAACGACTGCGCCCATTCCTCCATGCCGCGGTTGGCCAGCGCGGTGCCCACGTTGGCGCTCCCTTTCTGGTCGTTGAGCAACTGGTTGGCGGATTTCAGAAAAGGCATGCGCACCTGCGCTTGCTGCGCGGCTTCGGTGGCCAACGCCAGCTCTTGGGCATCGCCATATATCAGGCCGAGCATCAAATACGGCAGTGGGTCTTTGGCGTCCAGCTGCGCGGCGCGGTTGACTGCTTCGATGGCACGCTGTGCACCACCTATCTGATCAAGTTGGTAGTAAGCCACGCCCGCATACAGCTGCGCGCGGGCAAAGCGAGGCTCCAGCACCGTGGCTTTGAGAAACGACTCCAGCGCCTGCTGGGGCTCGCCCGTTTTCAGCTGCAGGATGCCCAGGCCTGTCCAGGCCAGGTAGTCGTCGGGTTGCTGCTTCAAGGCTTCGTCGAACGCGAGTCGGGCGGCTGTCAAGTCGCCTGACAAGGCCAGCAAGGTGGCGCGTTCGCCGAGGTAGCCTGCCTCGTTGGGGCTTAAGCGCAGGGCTTCGTCCAGCGCGGTTTTGGCTTTGGGCACGTCTTCCTTGTCCACCTGAATACGGCCCACGCCAAACCAGGCTTCGTGGCTTTTCGGGTGCGCCAGGGTAACTTGCGCGAACCAGCGCAGCGCCTGGTCCGCATCACCCTGCACGCGGGCCACATCGGCTGCAGCCAGCACCAGCTCGCGGTCGGCCGGGTGTGTTTTCAGGCCTTCTTGCAGCAGGCTGGCCGCTTCATCCAGCCGACCGGCAATCAGCAGCGCCCGCCCTTGCAACGCCGTGGCCACCGGGTTGCCGCGCCCGGCCTGCGACAGCGGTGCCAGGGTCTTGATCGCGTCGTCCGTGCGGCCCTGGTAGATGTACACATCTGCCAACAACAGGCTGGCCGCCAGCTGGGAACGGTTTGGCTCCAACGCCGCAACCGCTTTGGTATACGCCCCAGCTTCAATATCGCGCACCGCGGCTTGCAGCGCTGCGGGTGGGTTGGGTACCCAGCGCGCCGGGGATGGCCGATAGGCGGTCACCCATTGCACACGGTCACGCGCACTGGACAGCAGGCTTTTCACAGGCGCTTTGCCCGCTTCAGCCACCGCCTGCTCATTGGCACCCACCGACACCCGCCCGAATTCGTTGGACATTTCCACCTCGCCGCTGACCACCGTCAGCGTGGTGATGCCCTGGTCGCCCACCACCAGCTCCCAGTCGGTTCCGCGAATGCCCACGGTAGCGGTGGGCGTGATGATGCGCAGGCGGTTGGGCAACACCGCTGCCGCCGTCACCCGAAAAGCCCCGGTGGCGAGTTGCTTGACCTGCGCCCACAATCGGCCCTGTGTCAGCGAGAGCACCGTCGAATCGCTTCCCGCTTGCAGCGACCTGATTTGCAGCGTGGTGTTTTGGTTCAAGCGCAGCTGCGTCTGGTCGCGCAGCAACAACGCCATTTGACCGTCGGGCCCGGTGCGCACAAAGCTGCCCGAGCCCAGCTTTTGCGTGACCCGGGCGGGTGTCCACGCGCTGGGCTCCGAGGTGCGCACTTCGCCTGGCCCGACCAACATCAAAATGTCGGCATCTTGTGCCCACGCGGTGGTGGCGCAAGCCAGACCCACCAATACAGGCAACAGGCGTTTGGGGTGCAGAGGTGAAATGAATTTGCCGCAGGGGGTTGAGGTCATGGTTGTTCTTTGTAAAGAGCGTTTCAAAATACACCGCGTATCAGTTTCAAACTTTAGCTAGGTAAATAGTTGTCATGCGCAGCAATTTGTAACGGCAACAGCCACGCCAGATAATTGCCGCAATGTCTGCCCCACCCCTGCGCGCGCCATCCCCCGAACGCGAACCGCGCGTTCTCTCCGCCAAGCGCGAACTGCGCGTTCTGTCGCTCATCCCGCCGATGACGCAGCTCAACACGCCCTACCCCTCGACCGCCTACCTCACCGGTTTTCTGCGCTCGCGCGGGGTGAATGCAGTGCAGGCCGATGTGGCGCTGGCGTTGGTGCTCGCACTGTTTTGCGAAAAGGGGCTGCGGCTGATACAGGCCGAGATCGAAAACCAAGCGCAAACCACCGCCCGGGTCAAGCTGTTCATGGCGCAGTTCGAGCGCTACCGCGCCACCATCAACCCCACCATCGCCTACCTGCAAGGCAAAGACGCCACCCTGGCCCACCGCATCAACTCGCGCAGCTTTTTGCCCGAAGGCCCGCGCTTTGAATCACTCGATGTGTATGTCGACGACGACGGCGGTGACCCGCTGGCCTGGGCCTTCGGCTCGCTGGGCGCACAAGACAAGGCGCGTCACCTGACCACGCTGTATTTAAACGACCTGGCCGACGTGCTCAAAGACGCCATCGACCCGCGCTTTGAATTCGTGCGCTA
>JAYUXO010000022.1:0-2240 GCA_043753505.1 Comamonadaceae bacterium | reverse complement strand
GGGATGCCGCCTTGCGCGCCAGTGGCGCCGCACTGGCCGCAACCGACGCCGTTATCGCCGGAGAAATCGAAAACGCCTTCTGCGCGGTGCGCCCGCCCGGGCACCACGCCATGCACAGCAAGGCGATGGGTTTTTGCTTTTTCAACAATGTGGCTGTAGCCGCACGCTATGCACTGGAGCGTCACGGCTTGCAGCGCGTGGCAGTGGTCGACTTTGACGTACACCATGGCAATGGCACAGAAGACATCTTGCGTGGCGACCCACGCGTGTTGATGGTGGGTTTTTTCCAGCATCCGTTTTACCCGTACACCGGTAGCGAAAACACGGCGGCCAACATGCTCAATCTGCCTGTGCCCGCTTACACCAAAGGGCCCGCGGTTCGCGAGCTGATCGATGCGCACTGGATTCCCAAGCTCGAAGCCTTTGCCCCGGAGATGATCTTCATCAGCGCCGGTTTTGACGCTCACCGCGACGATGATTTGGGTCTGATGGGTTTGGTCGAACAAGATTACGCATGGATCACCAGCCGTATCAAAAACGTTGCGCTTCGCCACGCAAAAGGCCGCATCGTCTCGTGTCTGGAAGGTGGCTACAACCTGGGGGCGCTGGGGCGAAGTGTGGAGGCACACATACGGGTGCTGGCGGATTTGTGAGTGCTATTTAAAAGATAGCTGCTTGAGCAGTATTCACAAGGGCTACATGCCGATTGGAGCCATAAATGTCAGAAACTGTCCTGTTCGCCCGCACGTTGCAAGGTGTGGTCACCCTCACGCTGAACCGGCCTGATCAGTTCAATGCGTTAAGCCAGGAAATGCTGGGTGGCCTGCAAGCCGCACTCAACTTGATTGCCGCAGACGACACCGTTCGGGTAGTTGTGCTGGCTGCGGCGGGCAAGGCGTTTTGCGCCGGCCACAACTTGAAGGAAATGGTGGCCAGTCCTGAACTGGCGTTCTACCAGCAGCTGTTCACACAGTGCAGCCGCATGATGATGGCCATTCAAAATCTGCCCGTTCCCGTGATTGCACGCGTGCAGGGCATTGCCACCGCGGCGGGCTGCCAACTGGTGGCGCAGTGCGATTTGGCCGTGGCCAGCAGCGAGGCGCGTTTTGCGGTCAGCGGCATCAACCTGGGCTTGTTCTGCGCCACGCCCAGCGTGCCTCTGCTGCGCAATATGCCAGCGAAAGCGGCGATGGAAATGCTGCTGACGGGTGACTTCATCACAGCAGACCAGGCTATGGCGCGTGGCTTGGTCAACCGGGTAGCCGCGCCCGATGCGTTGGATGCTGCGGTGGATGCGCTGACCGCCAGCATCGTGGCCAAACCGCGCGAAGCTGTTGCGATGGGCAAGGCGCTGTTTTACCGCCAGCGCGGGCTGGGCACCGCAGCGGCCTACCAGTTGGCTGGGCAAACCATGGCGGTCAACATGGTGCAGGCCAGCGCGCAGGAGGGCGTGCTGGCGTTTACAGAAAAGCGGGCGCCCAATTGGTCGTAATGGTGAGATGCGACACTTTATTTTTGAACGCAAAGTGCGCAGAGGAAAACCGGGAAATCGAAGGTAACTTCAAGGTTTTCCCTGCGACTTTTGCGTAACCTTTGCGTCCTCTGCGTTCAAAGCGCCTGCGCAATTGATCACCGCAATATCAATCCATGACCGACCTCGACAAACTCATCCGTAACCTCACCCACCCCGACGCGCCGACAGAAATTGCGGTGCTTCTAGGTTGCCTGGCTGCCGCTTACGGCCTGTGTTGGCTGGTGGGGCGCAACCGTCCAAAAGACACGGTCTGGTTTGGTCGGGGCATGGTTGATGGCTTGCTGTTTCCGTTGCTGGCCCTGGTGTTGGTCTACATCGCCAACCGCGTATTGGCTGAGTACCAGCGGGTGGAGGTGCTGAAAATTGCGGTGCCGGTGCTGCTATCGCTGGCGGGCATCCGGCTGCTGGCGCGGGTGCTCACCGTGGTGTTTCCCAATTGGGCACTGGCACGGCTGATTGAGCGGCTGTTCTCCTGGATGGCCTGGGGCGCAGCGGTGCTGTGGATCGTTGGGCTGCTGCCGCTGGTGCTTGCCGAGCTGGACAGCATCAAATTTGCCTTTGGTAAAAGCAAACTCAGCTTGCTGAGCATTGGCGAAGGCGTGTTGTGGTCGGGTGTGGTGCTGGTGGTCACGTTGTGGATCTCTGCCGCGCTGGAAAAACGCATCCTGGTGGACACCGTGGCAGACCTGTCGCTGCGCAAGGTAGC
>JAYUXO010000021.1:0-2244 GCA_043753505.1 Comamonadaceae bacterium | reverse complement strand
AAGGCTTACACGCGCGCTGGTAACGGTACCGTGTCGGCTAACTTCGGTGGCGCTTGGGAGCACCGTTATATCCGTCCTGCTACACCTTAATCCGGTTGCTGGTTAGCGTAAGTTGAAAAAGCGGGGAGTTATCCCCGCTTTTTCTTTTTGTGAATACTGTTTTTGTTAAAAATGATTTTTTCTTTTACTCGCCTGAATTTTTTCGCGCTGTGCGCATTTTTGCCCACTGCTATATTGGCAGCCCCAGAAATCGGTAGTGTGAATGGTATTTCCGTAACGACAGTTGATATTCAAGCTGATGCCCTGCGAATACCTGCAGATAATAGAAAGTCAGTTCTGAATAAAGCAGAGACTGTTCTACAACTGTCTAATAATCTGCTTATCCGTCGTGCTTTCGCTGCTCAAGCAGAGGCGGCAGGTCTTGCAAACGATCCGGTAGTGCAAGCAGCAATGCAAATAGCGCGTGATCGCGTTTTGTCTGACCAATTCTTTGCCCGCATGGATGCCGCCAACAAACCAGCAGACTCAGTTCTTGAGGCGTTGGCTCGTGCGAACTACAAAAGTAACCCTAAAAGGTTCGATCTACCCGAGGAAACACGTGCTCGCCATATTTTGATTAGATTAGACACACCGGAAGCTAAAGTAAAAGCCACCGAAATTCTGGGTGAATTACAAAAAGGTGGAGATTTTGCTGTTATTGCAAAAGAAAAATCGCAAGATCCAGGCTCTGCTGCCCAAGGGGGTGACTTAGGTTTTTTCCCTAAAGGTCGTATGGTTCCACCTTTTGAAGAGGCGTTAACGCAGTTGAAAAAGCCTGGTGAGCTTAGCGGTGTGATTGAAAGTCAGTTCGGCTATCACGTAATCAAGCTGGAAGATCGAAAAAATTCGGGCGTCCGTCCTTTTGAAGATGTTAAAGAAGTTCTGATTCGGGAGACTTTGGCTAAAGTGTTGAATGACGTTCGGTTGGTGGAAGTTCAAAAGATCCAGGAAAAAATTAAATTTAACCAGGCAGTTATTGAAGACTTTGCGACTTCCAACAAGTAACGCGCCTGTGCGATGCAGTGCCTCGAATGATTACTTTTTTTAAACAAGTACAAATAGCTTGGCGCGCGCGTGCACTAATTTCAGTTCTCACACGGCGTGAAATATCAGCTCGATATGCTGGTTCAGCGGGTGGCGTATTGTGGGCGTATGTGCAACCACTGTTGACAATAGCAGCCTACTACCTCGTTTTTGATATCGTTTTCTCGATGCGAATGGGCGACCAGGCACCCGTTCGATCGGTTGGGACGTTCCTGATCGTAGGTGCGCTGCCATGGATGGCCTTTTGTGACTGCGTCAGCCGGGGCATGAACAGCTTGCTTGATGCAGGCGACGTGCTCAAAAAAAATCCTTTGCCGATCGTGCTGTTTCCAACGCGAAGTATTCTTGCAAGTGCTTTGGTGTATGCACCGCTCATGCTTTTTTTAGTTTTAGTATATACACCGCTGCACCAATTTTCGCTCGCACTGCTTAGTTTTCCGATTTTGCTTTTGTTGCAACTGGCTATGAGCTTAAGCCTGGGCTACTTGCTGGCTATCGCAGCGGCAGCGCTGCGTGACACGCTTCAGTTCGTCGCATTTTTCTTTTCAGTCGGTATTTTTTTGTCGCCGGTTCTATTTCCTGTCACCATGTTTCCAGCTGATTGGCGATGGGTCCTGTGGCTGAATCCCATGACGGCACTGGTCACTGGTTACCAGGCTATATTGTTACAAGGTCAGTGGCCAGCGGTTAGCGTGTGGTGGGTAACTGCAACCTGGTTGGTGTTGATCTGCACAGTTTTGAATCTTTTTATCGTTCGCAGCCGCGATGAGTTATTGGACTGGTTGTGACAGGACCAATTGAAATGCGGCCCTCTGTTGTGTTGTCGGTGAACGGCCTTGGTAAACAGTATCGGTTCTACAACTCCGCCCGCGATCGATTCGCGACGCTTTTTACAGGGCGCGCTAATGCGCAGGTCCATTGGGCCTTGCGCGATGTGACTTTCTCATTACCCCGCGGTCAATGCATGGGGGTAGTGGGCGATAACGGTGCCGGTAAAAGTACCTTGCTGAAGCTTGTGGCGGGAACCTTGCGCCCGTCATTTGGTACGCGCACCTTGCAGGGCCGCGTCACCGCTATTCTTGAGCTTGGTGCGGGTTTTCACCCGGAGTTTTCTGGGCGCAGCAACCTGTATTTTGCTGGGAGCTTGATTGGCATCGATGG
>JAYUXO010000020.1:0-2247 GCA_043753505.1 Comamonadaceae bacterium | reverse complement strand
CCGCGTCTGACGACGTGGCTCGGTTTGCGCCATACCCGGGTGCAAAAAGACAGCGTGCGTACCGATGGCACCGCGCCCACGGTCTACAGCACACGCCTCACCACGCCCTGGCTGGCCGCCAGCTACGAAGCTGCGGCTGGTGTATTTGCCTACGCCAGTTATGGCGAGGGCGCGGAAACCGACGTGGCGCCCAATCTGTCGCGCTACGCCAACGCAGGGCAGGCCTTGCCCACATTAAAAAGTCGCCAGTCCGAAATAGGGGTGAAAGTGCAGGGCGGGGCCTTGCGCTATAGCGCCGCGCTATTCAACATTCGCCGCCCCGCATTTGCTGATGTGGGCACCTGCGATACCACCGCCACTTGCACCCGCCAGCTCGATGGTCAGGCCCGCCACCGGGGCCTTGAACTGGCAGCGGGCGGGCAGGCCGGTGCGTGGACGCTGGATGGCGGTTTGACCCTCATCAACGCACAGCGTCGAGGCAGCACGGCCAGCGGGGCCTTGAACGGTAAACGCCCCACCAATGTGCCCGGCTGGGTGCTGCGGGCCAATGCCGCATATCAGGTAGCCAACGTGCCCGGTCTGTCGGTCTCCGGCCACCTCTCCCATGAAGGCACGCGCGCCGTGGTGCCCGACGGTTCGGTCAATCTGCCCGCATGGACGCGTCTGGACGGCGGCTTGCGCTACGACACGCAGTTGGGAGGCTACAAAACAACGCTGACGCTGGGCATCGACAACCTGCTGAACAAAAGCTACTGGCGCGAGTCGCCACACCAGTTTTCCCACACCTACCTGTTTGCGGGCGCACCCCGCACGCTACGCGTCGCGATGCAAACCAGCCTGTAAAGCCGTATCACCCAAACTCCAGGCTATAATTTAAGGCTGTTCCTCGATAGCTCAGTCGGTAGAGCGCCGGACTGTTAATCCGTAGGTCCCTGGTTCGAGCCCAGGTCGAGGAGCCACTCACAAGCCTTATAGGCACTAGCCCTGTAGCTATTTAATTGATAGCACAGGGCTTTTTAATGTGTGCCTCAGATTACTCATGTAGCCACCATGTAGCCAGCGGTACCGGGTTTTGCACCGTGTCGCAATCAGCACCAGACGAAAGAAAACCCGCACGCGGCGGGCTTGTTTCTGGTTATCGGCGGGCGCTTCAACCAGCCAGGCCCGACTTCTTCATGGCGCGGCTTCGAGCCCTGCAACCAGCCTAGACAATTCAGCGAACGACGCGCCACATTCGCGGGCGGTCTGCACCTGTGCCACAAGGACGGCCCTCAGATGCACTTCGTGTTGAAGTGCTCGCGAATGTGCCAGCCTGTTGATTCGAGACCGTAGCGTGCTGGCCAGCGGGAATTTTGCGTTTGTGGGGGTCATGGTCTGTTCCCGAGTGCGTGCGCGTGTATGCGCGGGAAGTTGTGCGTTACCGTTAAATTAAAGGGTAGTCGCGGTTTCTGGTTAGGGTTTACCCTGGACTTTGCCTCCGCCTACCGGGCTATTCGGCCTCCTGAAAAATAACCTCAGCTTGCGGTTGTGAAAATAGAGAGTAGTGGCGGTTTATGGCGGTCGGTGCCCTGGACTTCTGAGCCGCGTACCCCTTGGTCTTTTCCAAAAAGTTGCCAGTCGCGCACCCTGCAATGCCACTGGCGGTCGTTTGATTGCACGGCACGACTTGCCGCTTTTACGGGGGTGGTGTCCCCCTGCAATTCTTTAAGCGCGGCTGACTATCCGAAGGGCTGCCAGGTCACGAACAACCGGCAAGCCTTGCAGCTCGCAGCGAACCGTGCATTCACCCGTCAGGAACTGACTTGCAACGTAAGCGACTTCAACCCGCACGCGATCCAGCGGCATGAAGTCAGTGAATCGCGAGTCAAGCAGCACCGCTTGCTTGGTTGGTACGGCAGCGGAGAACGCCACCGCGCAGCCTGAAATTGTCAAAGGCGTTTGGGATAAAGGGCTGGCGTGAACGTACATGCCGCCCGTTTCCCGGCGCAAATAAACACTGCGCCAGTCGGTCGGATTGACAATCACCACATCGGGCCGGTACCCGGAAGCCCGCATACCCATAGCACAAATGGCGATGGACTCCTCAAGGAAATCGTTGCTGGTCGCAATTGCAAGAACGTCCGGCGTTGCCAGCCCCAGCAACCCGCCCACAAAGCCCACGCCGCCCGCGATCAGCAGGCCATCGGCTGCTCGAAGCACGTCGGCCACCAAGTGCAAATTGACCACATTTTCAAGCTCACCGGTAGT
>JAYUXO010000019.1:0-2251 GCA_043753505.1 Comamonadaceae bacterium | reverse complement strand
CCCGCCAAGTGGTGGAAACTTTCCCCGACCGCGTGCTGTGGGGTACCGACTGGCCGCACCCGAATTTGAAAGACCACATGCCCGATGATGGGCTGTTGGTCGACTTCATCCCCCACATTGCCACGACGCTTGATTTGCAACGCAGGCTGCTCGTGGACAACCCCACCCGCTTGTATTGGGGAACCTGACATGCTGAAAAATGAATACGCCGACGTGCCCGGCACCACCATTTTCGATGCGGAGCAAAGCCGCAAGGGCTACTACTTGAACCAGTTTTGCATGAGCTTGATGAAAGCCGAAAATCGCCAGCGCTTCCTGGTCAATCAGCAGGCCTATCTGGACGAATGGCCCATGACAGACGATCAAAAGCAGGCGGTCCTGGATGTTGACTTGAACCGCGCCATTTCACTGGGCGGCAACATTTATTTTCTGGCGAAACTGGGTGCCACACACGGCAAAAGCTTTCAACAAATGGCTGGCAGCATGACAGGCATGAGCGAGGACGATTACCGCAGCATGATGGTTGCCGGGGGCCGCTCGGTGAATGGCAACCGTTCCATTCGGGAGGGCAACTGATGGCACGCATCACCGCCAGCGTTTACACCTCCCACGTGCCCGCCATCGGCGCAGCACTCGATTTGGGCAAGACGCACGAACCCTACTGGCAACCCGTTTTCAAGGGCTACGAGTTCTCCAAGCAATGGATGTGTGACAACACGCCCGATGTGATTTTTCTGGTATTCAACGACCACGCGACTGCCTTCAGCCTGGACATGATCCCCACGTTTGCCATCGGCACCGCCGCCCAATACCAACCCGCCGACGAAGGTTGGGGTCCGCGCCCCGTGCCGGTGGTGCAAGGCCACCCGCAATTGGCTGCGCACATAGCGCAATCCGTCATTCAACAGGACTTTGACCTGACCATTGTGAACAAGATGGATGTGGATCACGGGCTCACCGTGCCTCTGTCACTGATGTGCGGGCAAGTTGAAAAATGGCCCTGTCCGGTGATCCCGTTCGCAGTCAACGTGGTGCAGTACCCCGTGCCCACCGGCCAGCGCTGTTTGAACCTGGGCCGCGCCATTGCCAAAGCCATCAACAGTTACGACGAAGACCTGAACGTGCACATCTGGGGCACCGGCGGCATGAGCCACCAACTGCAAGGCCCGCGTGCGGGTTTGATTAACAAAGCATTTGACGCCGCGTTCATGAACCGCCTGATTGCCGACCCTGAGGGCCAAGCCCGTGTGCCGCACATCGACTACGTGCGCGAAGCCGGTAGCGAAGGCATTGAACTGGTGATGTGGCTCATCGCGCGGGGTGCGATGGCTGACTTGGCGGGCGGCTCGGCACCAACGGAATGCCATCGGTTCTATCACGTGCCTGCGAGCAACACGGCGGTGGGGCATCTCATCCTGGAAAACCAATAAACCCCTCGCCCGATTTCACCCAACCCACGGAAACACACCATGACCATCAAAGTAGCCCTGGCCGGTGCCGGTGCCTTTGGCATTAAACACCTGGACGCCATCCAACTGATTGACAACGTCCAAGTCGTCAGTCTCATCAGCCGTGACCTGCAAAAAACCCAAGAGTTGGCTGGCAAATATGGCATTGCCCATGTCACCACTGACTTGCAGGACGCCCTGGCTGTGAAAGAGGTTGATGCCGTCATCCTGTGCACGCCCACGCAAATGCACGCTGCGCAAGCCTTGGCCTGTATGCAGGCGGGCAAGCACGTGCAGGTAGAAATTCCGCTAGCCGACAGCTGGGCCGATGCGCAGGCTGTGGTGGCGCTGCAAAAGCAGACCGGTCTGGTGGCGATGTGCGGCCACACCCGCCGCTTCAACCCCAGTCACCAGTATGTGCATCAGCGCATCCAGGCCGGTGAATTCAACGTTCACCAGATGGACGTGCAAACCTATTTTTTCCGCCGCACCAACATGAACGCTCTGGGCCAGCCCCGCAGCTGGACAGACCATTTGCTGTGGCACCACGCTGCGCACACGGTGGACCTGTTCAGCTACCAGTGTGGCAGCCCGGTCGTCAAAGCCAACGCCCTGCAAGGCCCGATTCACCCGGTGCTGGGCATTGCGATGGACATGAGCATCCAGCTGCAAGCCAGCAGCGGTGCCATCTGCACCTTGAGCTTGAGCTTCAACAACGACGGCCCGCTAGGCACCTTCTTCCGCTACATCGGCGACACCGCTACCTACATCGCCCGCTACGACGATTTATTCACCGGCAAAGA
>JAYUXO010000018.1:0-2257 GCA_043753505.1 Comamonadaceae bacterium | reverse complement strand
CCAGCCCACTCCTCGAGGGAGAGGGTGGAAAGCCCATTTCAAGTCAAATCGGCCTCCCGCCTTAGTTAATCCTGCTGAAGCAGCTATTATTTTTATAGTAACCAGCGATGTGAGCGTGGCAGTCGGCCACGACCGAAACTTAAGATAAGTTATTGATCTGCATAAATTTTCAGGTAAAAATAGCATTTTCATAAAAATTCCCTGAAATGAGCCCTCTTCTTGAGTTGCTGCCCAACCAGACCCGGCAATACATCGATGCGGAGACGGTGTTTCTGGAGCTGCGCAGAGCCAGAGCAGAGGCGGCAGAGGTACGCGGCTCCATGTTTTGGCGCACCCAGGGCCATACCGACTATTTAATTCGCGAATCAGCCGGTGGGGCACAAAAGTCCCTAGGCCCCCGAAGTGCAGAAACGCAGTCCATCCACGACCGCTTCAAACTCCGCAAAAACGAAGCCTCCAGCCGTCTTGCGGCGTTGACCACGTCAGCGCACAACCAGCAGCGGCTGAACAAGGCCCTTCGCGTTGGGCGTGTGCCAGCAATAGTGGTTAAAACCCTCAATGCGCTAGAAGCTGCGGGGCTGCAAGACCACTTCATGACCATTGGCACCCATGCGCTGTACGCCTACGAGAGTGCTTGTGGCGTTCGCTTCATTCCAGATGCGCTGGCGACGCAAGATCTTGACCTTTTGTTCGATAGCCGCAAGCGAATATCTTTTGCCTCGCACATGCGGCGCATGGACAGCTCCTTCATCGGTGCATTGCAAAAAGCCGATCCCAGTTTCAGAGTGATGCCCGATCAAAAGCAGACCGCAATCAACGATGCGGGCTTCGAAGTCGACGTAATCCGCAGGACCGCCAAAGATGCAGACCCCCATCGTTTCAGAATGAGCGCCGACGAGAATGATTTGTGGGCGGTGCAGGTGGATGGCGCGGAAAAGATGCTTAGCGCCCCACGGTTTAGCCAAGTGGTGGTGGCCGAGACAGGCCATATGGCGGTGATGAACACCATGATCCCCGTCACTTTTGTCGCCATCAAACGCATGATCGCCGCCGCCACCGGGCGCGACCCCAAAAAACGTTTGAAAGACACGTTGCAGGCCGACGTAGTGGAGAGCCTGATAAAAACGCACATGCCACAGTTCGAAAATCTGGTCAAAAAAGCCGTGTAGCCCTTGTGAAATAAGCATGGCTAGCTACTGAGTTTGTAGCATTTTTGGGCACTGCTGGTATCGGGATGGCTGCATCGCGGGTTTTGCCGCAAATACTGGGCGTATCTGCATAAAACCCAACGCCGCAGACCGCCCGAGACAAGGGAATGCGCGCCGACATGTACTTCTACTCACGAGGGAGATAACAAATGAGCAAGGCGGGAATTCAGTCAAACCGTGGTGACGGCTACCAAACCCTGGTGGCGCTTGATTGGGCTTTGACCGTTCTATCCCACTCCAGGTATGAATGGATTGAAGTGGACGCGGTGACCTGGTCAGTTGATGACGTGGTGATCGGCCGAACCGACGGGTCCATCATTTGTTGCCAGTGCAAGAAGAATCAACCGGGTTTCAATGCTTGGTCCATCGCAGACCTAAGCGACGAACTACAAAAAGCTATCAGACTGCTGTCCAACAAAGCGAACTCGGTCGTGCGCTTCTATTCGCGCAGCCCGTTTGGAGCGTTGCAAGCCTTGAAGGAATACAGCACGAACTACGCCGACGAATCGAGCTACCGGAACAACTTGGGCGAGGCAACTCACAACACTGACATTCAGTTGCAATCGCAACTCGCACATCTACGCTCCAGCCTCTCAAGCTACGAATTCGTCCGTCGGGTGGAATTCGAAATCAGCCCAAGCCTGGAGCGTATGGAAGAGTTGCTGCACGAGCGTCTACGCCAGCAGGCAAGTAATCCAGTGGCAGCGTACGACGCGTTATGGAGGCGGATTGATCAACTGGGGGCGCGTATGGCAAGCAGCAGCTACGCGAAAGCAGCAACCCAACATCGCCTCACTAAAGACGATCTCAAAGCAATCATTCACGAGGCGGGTGCCATGCTGACCCCTTCAATGAAACTTACCGAAATTCGCGAGACATTTCGAAGCACGTCTTCAATTGGCCGCACTTGGCGCAGAGACATTGCTGCACATCGCATTTCGCGTCCTGTCGTTCCCGAATTGATGGCGGCAATTGAAGACAAACACCGTTCCATTCTGCTCATCGGCTCACCAGGTTCTGGCAAAACCTGCGCGATGCTCGAATTGCAA
>JAYUXO010000017.1:0-5725 GCA_043753505.1 Comamonadaceae bacterium | reverse complement strand
CCCGCCGTGATGCGCATGGTCAGCACTTGGCCCGGAAACATCGCGTCGGCCCGCGCCAAGGCCCTGGGCCTGAAGGCCGATGCTGACTTTGACTCGGTGATGAGGGACTATGTCAGCGAGAACCCGCAGGCCGTCAACCTTGCTGTGGCATAGCCCAGAACAGTTGCCAGATTGGTTGAATGGCAAAACACCATACAACCCCTATTGATGCTGCTCAACCAGCTATCAAAAAAATAGCAAAAAATCAAACCAATCCGTAAAAGTCGCGCACCATGTCCCAGGCTTGCTGGGGCGTGTCCACAAAGTGCATCAGCTGCAAATCTCCCGGCGAAATCACGCCTTCTTCCACCAGCACCTCCCAGTTGACCAGTCGCTTCCAATAGGCCGAACCAAATAGCACGATGGGTACCTGTGCCGACTTTTTGGTTTGCACCAGGGTAATGATCTCAAACAGCTCGTCCAGCGTGCCAAAGCCGCCGGGGAAGGCCAGCAGGGCTTTGGCGCGCATCATGAAATGCATTTTTCTAGCGGCAAAGTAGTGAAAAGTGAAGCTCAGCGCGGGTGTGACATACGGGTTAGCGGCTTCCTCGTGCGGCAGGGCGATGGCTAGGCCTACGCTCTGCGCACCGGCTTCATGGGCACCGCGGTTGGCCGCCTGCATGATTCCGGGGCCACCGCCGGTGCAGATGAACAAGCGGTCGGCTGCGCTTTTGCTCTCGCTGTACCGGGCTACGAGGCCAGCAAACGCGCGTGCAGCTTCGTAGTAAGGCGCGTTGCGCGCCAGCGTTTGTGCCTGCTGCAG
This sequence comes from Comamonadaceae bacterium, assembly GCA_043753505.1. Lineage (GTDB taxonomy): Bacteria > Pseudomonadota > Gammaproteobacteria > Burkholderiales > Burkholderiaceae_C > JAAFIW01. The sequence continues at coordinate 4,923 of JAYUXO010000017.1, read as the reverse complement.
GGCCACGTTGTCTCCACTGGTGTCCGCAACGATTTGGGCGGCGGCCAGCAGTGCCTGGCATTCATCGTGGCTTTTGAAACGGGCGCTACCAAACACCACGATGGTGTTTTCAATGCCGTGTGCTTGCTGCCCTAAGTCAGGTTTGAGCAACTCCAACTGGAATCGGATGCCACGGGTTTCGCGGCGCAGCAAAAATTCGGGGTCGGCAAAAGCCAGGCGGCGCGCGTCGGGCTGGGGTACGTTGGCCTGGGTTTGTGCATCGGTGCGGGCATCTGTCAGCGGGGGTTCGTGCAGGGTGGCCGCCGGGGTTGCAGGGGTTGCAGTGTGGGCAGAAAGGTTCGGGCTTGTGAAGGGTTTTGTAGTCATCGGTGCATTTTGCGTGGGAGATGCAGGTTCTCCGCTATTCTTGGAGGGTCTTGGGCAGAAGTAATCCGTAAGCTGCAAGGAAACCTTTGATTAATCTTCTGTGGTCCGCCATCAAGCGGCCTTGGGCGCATTGACTGCGTTGCTTTGCTTGTCAATAGCCCGCTAGTGACCGCAAAAAGACGCTTTGCGCTGCATCCCAATCCGCTTGCCGCAGCGCCGCAGGAGGCTAGTCAGAGGTTCCTGAGGCTTTGAGTTCACCGTCAACTGCAAGGAATGTCGCGCCACTATGAACAAGTCAGGGGATTCAGCATTTCACGTGCTGCTGGACGGCAAACAGGTCGGCCCGTACAACCGCCGCACCCTGGTGGGCATGCGTCTGAAACACACGCTGAACAACGACGATGTGCTGGTGGGGCGAACCGGCTCCCGCTTGACGGTCGCCCAATTGCTCAGCCAGCGCTCGCCACGAGAGAGCAGTTTTGACCCCGTGCGCACGTCGCGTTCGGTGATACAGGCCACTTTCACAGCGAGCCTGTATGGGGTGGAGGGCACTGGCTTTGATATTCCCCAGTTCGACGGCGAGATTGAGGTGCGCGTGCAGCAAGGCGTGCTGCGCATGGCCGGACGGTTCAAGCAAGGTGGAAACTGGAAAGACGACCGTATCAAGTTGCCGTTGGCCCATGTGGTGCACGGACGCGCTGTGGGCTCCAGGGTCGACCTGTGGCTCAAGCCCCCGGTCGTTGGCATTGGCAAAACAAAGCCCCCGCTGCAAAGCCTGGCCCTGGAGCTTTTTTTGCCGGAGTCGGCTGGCGAGCTGCTGAACTACCTGCCAGAGGCCACACCACCGCCCAATGGACTCATGGCGCCCCAGCCCGTCAGTGCCAAGCCGGTGTGGCTGGGATGGGCGGCGGCGATTGGGGTGTTTGTGGTGCTGGGTTTGATGGCCGCGGTGTTGCTGCGGCAAAAGCTGTGGTGACGGGCCTGTATGACAGATGACGTGACCACGTGCAGTCATGCGGCGTAGCCGCGTCATCCAGCGCGCAGCGCGAGGTCATCTGTCATCAGGCGCGCCACAAAGCCAGCGCCAACCCTAGCGGCACAGACACCAACGCCAGCGCATTGCCCAATAAAATCATTGCGGCGACTTTCTCCGGTTCCTGTTGGTAGCGGTCCGCCAGCAAAAAACTGCATCACGGCAGGGGGCAGGGCACCGAACAGAATCAGTTGTGCACGAGTTTCACCTTGTAAACCCAGCGCCCAGGCGAGCGGAAATGCAAGGGCCAAGCCAATCAAGGGTCGGGCGAAAGCACCCAGCAGACCCAACGCCACAGCGTTTTTTTGTCGCGCGGTCAGGCGCACGCCCAAGGCAAACAAAATCAGCGGCAGCATGGCATCGCCCATCAGCTTCATGCCGGTCATCAGCGCATCGGGCGGCCGCACGCCCGTGGCCACGCTGGCAAAGCCCAGAAGCGGGGCCACCATCAACGGGCTGAGCAGCAGTTCCCGGGTGCTGGCGTGTGCGCTGGTGATGCGTGCACCCAGCGAAAAATGCAGCCGGTTGCCAATGGAAAACAGGGCTACCGCCGCGCCAAAGTAAGCTAGACCAAACGCCAGCAAGGCCAGGGGCAGGCCCATGTTGCCGCTGTTGTTGAACATCACGACCGGCACCAGGCTGCGCGCTTGTGCACCGGTGGCCGGCGCCAGGTCCCAGACCACCACGCCGCAGCCCAGAATGAGCAAGGCCCCGACCACCAGCAGCAATGATGGTCAAAAAGAAAAAGGCTCCTTGCGGAGCCTTTTGTTGAGCAATAAATCTCAGACGCGTTTGCGGTACTCGCCAGTGCGCGTATCAATCTCTACCCGGTCGCCCTGCGCTACAAAAATCGGCACGCCAATTTCGAAGCCAGTGGCAATTTTGGCGGGCTTTAAAACCTTGCCGGAGGTGTCGCCCTTCACGGCAGGCTCAGTCCAGGTGATCTCGCGCTCCACGCTGGTGGGCAGCTCGACTGAAATCGCTTTGCCATCGTAGAACACCACTTCCAGGCCCATGCCGTCTTCCAGGTAGTTCAGCGTGTCGCCCATGTTTTCGGCTTCCACTTCGTACTGGTTGAACTCGGCGTCCATGCACACATACATCGGGTCCGCAAAATAGCTGTAAGTGCAGTCTTTCTTATCCAGAATGACCTGATCCATTTTGTCGTCGGCTTTGAACACCACCTCGGTGCCGAAGTTGGCAATCAGACTTTTGAGTTTCATGCGCACCGTGGCCGAGTTGCGGCCACCGCGGCTGTACTCGGTTTTCAACACAACCATCGGGTCTTTGCCGTGCATGATGACGTTGCCGGCGCGGATTTCTTGAGCGATTTTCATAAGGTTTGCCTGGAAGTTCGGGGAGGGGAGAAGTGGTGCAGCAAGGGCAGCCGCCACGGCGCAAAGCCCGCAATTTTAGCTGCGTTCGGTCAGTAAGCCCCCAACAAAGCCAATCAACTGGCTGCACAGGTCGGTTTGCGCGAGCAGCCGGGTGCGCGCGGCCTGGGCAGCGTTTCGCCAGACGGGCAGGTCCAGCAGGGGTAGCGGCTGAGCCTTCACGCCGTTGTAGGCGCGGTGAAAGTCTTGCAGGCCAGCCGGGGCTTGCATCTCGTCCAGAAAGGCTTGCAGCTTGTCGTGGTGTGCGTCGTCGTGCTGCGGGTAAATCTGCCAGGCAAACGGCTGGCCAGCCCAAATGGCCCGTACCAGCGAGTCTTCGCCGCGCACCAAGTTGAAGTCGCAGGCCCACAGCAGGTGATCAAACTCGGTTTGCCGGAGCAAGGGAAGATAAAAAAATGATAGCTGCCCCAGCTTGTTCCGCAAGGACTGCAGGCTGTTTTCGTTATTAAAGCTGTCTGCCACGCCCATACTTGTCAAGCACGCCCGCACCGCCTGCGCGGCCCGCCCGGTAGTGACCAGCAGGTGTGTGGGGTGCGCGTCACCCGCCAACTGCGCAAGCAAATCAGCAAGTCCCGGCGGCTCGTAGCAAAACAGCGAAATCAGGCGCTCCCCCTGCCAGTCAATGCCCCACTGCGACAGCCACGCCACGCGATCAAACCGGGCTTGGCATTCTGGCAAATCAGGCTCACGCAGCAAACCACCCGTGCGCCGCGTGAAGCCCGGATAAAAGAAGTATTTCGTCCGGCCCTGACTGGGGCCTGTCAGCACGGGGGAGGGCAGGGTGTGCAAGCGCTCAACGTATTTTTCAGCCGACAGGTATTCCAGGTTGATCCAGACCGGCAATTTCAAGCCTTTTGGGCCTGTAGCCTTTGTAGATAATGCTGAGGCAGCTATGAAAAAAGGCGCAATTTCGCAACCAAAGGCTTCTATCACCACATCGCCAGGCGGCGGGAACACCGTGTTGTCAGTCCAAGTGGACACCGCCACGCCTTCGCAACCGTCAGGTGCCATCCATGCCAGCGCGCCGGGCGAGTCCACCCACAACCGTACGTGCTGCCCGCGCAAAGCCAGGTCTACCGCCAACCGCCAGCACACGCCCAGGTCGCCGTGGTTGTCAATGACGCGGCAGAAGATGTCCCAGAGCTTGATTGCCATTTGTCAATTGTGTGGTGCTGTTTTCATGGTGGCTGTTGGAGTCCACTGAATCGCGGAAAATTGGCGACCCTGCGATTGATCTAACCCACAAACAAATCACTATGACCGGAAATTGGAATGCTGCATTGGTCCTGCTAAATCGCAGCAATGGCCAGCCACCAACTGTTGATGATGCCTTGTTGGCGCCTGAAGCAGCGCAGCCTGCTTGCGGCGCTCAAGTGGCTCAACAAGGCGGGTTTGAGCAAGTCCTGAGCGCACTACCCGACATGCCAGTGCAAACTGCAGTCGACCCGCGAGCGTCCCTGTGACCCAAGGTACAAGCCAGGACAGCCACAGCCCCGCCCTGCTGGCCGAAGTCGCCGCCTTGCCCGCCATGCCCGGCGTCTACCGCTATTTCGATGCGCAAAACCAGCCGCTGTACGTCGGCAAGGCGCGAGACTTGAAAAAGCGCGTGTCCAGCTATTTTCAAAAGAACCATGGCGGCACGCGCATTGGTCACATGGTGACCAAAATTGTGCGGATGGAAACCACGGTCGTGCGCTCGGAAGCGGAGGCGCTGCTGCTGGAAAACAACCTGATCAAGACGCTGAACCCGCGCTTCAATATTCTGTTTCGCGACGACAAGAGTTACCCGTATTTGAAAATGACGGGAGGTATTTCTAAAGCCGCTGAAAGTGTTACGGCGCAACCGCTTGATTTCCCGAGGATGGCTTACTACCGCGGTGCCGTCGACCGCAAACATCAGTATTTCGGCCCCTACCCCAGCGCCTGGGCTGTCAAGGAAACCATTCAACTGCTGCAAAAAGCCTTTCGCCTGCGCACCTGTGAAGACACGGTGTTTGCTAATCGCACGCGGCCTTGCCTGCTGTATCAAATCAAGCGCTGCTCCGGCCCGTGTGTGCAATACATCAGCCCCGAGGTTTATGCCCACGATGTGGCGAATGCGGGCGCTTTTTTGCTGGGTGACACGCAAGT
>JAYUXO010000016.1:0-5743 GCA_043753505.1 Comamonadaceae bacterium | reverse complement strand
CATGCAGTTCACGCAGGATGTCATTGGGCATGTGGCGCGAGGTTTTGGTCTCGCCGTACACATAAATTGGCACGTCCAGGTTTTTGCGACGCACTTCGTCAATAAAGCTGCGCAAATTCACCACCGCAGGGTCTAAATCTGGCCCGGGTGTGAACTCTTCATCGTCAATGGACAAAATGAACGCACTGGCTCGGGACTGCTGCTGCGCAAACTGCGACAGGTCGCCATAACTGGTCACGCCCAGCACCTCGAACCCCTCTGTTTCAATCGCTTGCGCCAGCGCGCGAATGCCCAGGCCAGAGGTGTTTTCAGAGCGGAAGTCTTCGTCGATGATGACGATGGGGAAACGGAATTTCATGCCAGTCTTTCGTGGGTAAATAAACAACCGCCGCAGTGTAAGTACATCGCATGGCAGGGCTTTGCAGCGCGGCGTATTTCACACAGAATCGCAGCACATCAACAACAACCGGAGGTGCATATGACGGATTCAACCGTATGGTGGGTTTTGGCAGGGGCCGCGGTGGCCATCGAGATGGTCACGGGTACGTTTTACTTGCTGATGTTGGCAGTAGGCTTGGTGGCTGCGGCTATCGCAGCGCATCTCGGGACGCCGCTGGTAGTGCAAATTGCAGTAGCGGCTGTGGTTGGTGGGGCGGCCTGTATTACGTTGCTCTTGATTCGCGGCAAACCCACACACAACGATGTGGAGGCCAACCGCAACATCAATCTGGATATTGGCGAGACCGTCCAAGTTGACGCCTGGAACCCGGATCGCACGTCTAATGTGCAATACCGGGGTGCTAACTGGGCTGTGGTAGCCGCGCTGGGCTACACGGCAACTGAACCTGGATTGCACAGGGTCCGTGAGCTGGATGGCAGCCGTCTGGTGCTTGAGCCAACAACCGTTGTATAAATTTTTAACCTTAGGAGAACCGCATGGAAGTTGCACTGGTTTTATTTGTCGTCATCGCGATTTTTGTCATCCGTGCCATCAAGGTGGTGCCGCAGCAAAACGCCTGGGTGGTGGAGCGTCTGGGCAAGTACAACGCCACCCTCGCCCCGGGTCTGAATTTTCTGGTGCCGTTTATTGACAAAGTAGCCTACAAACACAGCCTTAAAGAAATTCCGCTCGATGTGCCCAGCCAGGTCTGTATCACGCGCGACAACACGCAGTTGCAGGTGGACGGCATTTTGTACTTTCAGGTCACTGACCCGATGCGCGCCAGCTACGGCTCGTCCAACTACATCATGGCCATTTCACAGTTGGCGCAAACGTCTCTGCGCAGCGTGATTGGCAAGCTGGAATTGGACAAAACTTTTGAGGAGCGCGGAATCATCAACGCGCAAGTGGTGCAAGCCATTGACGAGGCGGCGCTGAACTGGGGCGTCAAGGTACTGCGTTATGAAATCAAAGACCTGACACCCCCGAAAGAAATTTTGCTGGCCATGCAGTCGCAAATCACCGCCGAGCGTGAGAAGCGCGCGTTGATCGCAGCGTCAGAAGGCCGCAGGCAGGAGCAGATCAACATCGCTACCGGCGAGCGCGAGGCGTCTATTGCGAGATCAGAAGGTGAAAAGCAGGCGGCGATCAACACTGCGGAAGGCCAGGCCGCAGCCATCACCACTGTTGCTGAAGCCACAGCCAAAGCGATTGCCTATATCGCGCAAGCCATCGAGCGCCCGGGTGGCCAGCTCGCCGTGCAACTCAAGGTGGCGGAAAAAGCTGTGGAGGCTTACAGCAAAGTGGCAGCCGATGCCAAGACCACGCTGATCGTGCCCAGCGACATGGGCCAGGTCAGCACATTGATTGCGTCGGCCATGACGATGGTGCAGGCCACTAAAGCATGATGAGCATCTGGCACAGTTAGAATGATGGGCTGTCTGGAGAGGTGGATGAGCGGTTTAAGTCACACGCCTGGAAAGCGTGCGAGGGGTAAAACCCTCCGCGGGTTCGAATCCCGCCTTCTCCGCCAGACATTTTTTACGAGCGTGCATCTGCGTTACTGATGGTGCGGACCCGACGCAATTCACACGCACGATTGCGGTTGACAACAAATCCCTTTATCCAGTCGCACTCACTCCGGGCGACAAACACCAAGGTGCAGTGTTGTGAACCAGGCCCATCCAAAGCGCCCAAACAGAAACTGCAAATAACGCAAGTCCTGCCAAACGTACGGCCCACTGACCTGAGTTCTTGTTGCGCAACTTGAGCCACAACCAAGGCCCAGCCATCAGCGACAGCCCGCTACCCATAGCAAATAGCGCCATGACGCCCGCACCTTCCAGCCAGTTACCGGTTAGCGCGGCTACCAGCAGCGCCGAATAGAGCAATCCGCAAGGAAGCAGTGCCCACAACAATCCCAGCAAGAGTGGCGCAACACCGGATGCAGCGCCCTGAGGCAATATGCCTGCTGTTGATCGAACCCGGCACCACACTGCGCGCGCGCCCGCTTCCAGCCACACTGGATGACGCGCCCGCCACAGCAGCATCAGTCCTAACAAGGCTGCGGCTACGTGAAATAAGGTCCACACAGGCCTGAGCGCCGCAGATTGCGTACTGAGCCAGCCTAGCCCCTGCATGGAAGCTGCAGCGGTACCGCCCAAAGCCGAATAACCAATCAGCCGACCGATCTGAAAAATCCACAGCGAGCGAGCGTTGGTCCCACCATTGGTTCGTGCAATGCCTGCGCAAGCGGCACCACACATGGCGACGCAGTGCGGTCCACCCGCAAGTCCCATGATGAAGCCGGTTACAGCCAAAGTAGTTTGCATCAGAGAATCTTCAAAACTACGAATCCTGGGTATCCACACCGCTTACAGCCGTTTTTCTGTCTTTTTCCTGATCCAGCCATAAAACCAGGTAGCTGCAAGCTGCGCTTATCAACCAGAAACAGAAAAATGCCACCGAATAGACCGCTTGGTGCGACAGCTGCGACACCTGTCCAAACCATTGGAACTCTCCTGGCTCAACCAGGGAGAAAATTAGCGCCTCCAGGAGACAAGCCGCCAAAAAGGCCGGCCACAAAATCAGTACCGCGCGCCTGGCAACGCTTGAATTTTTGAGCTCAAGGTTTTGCATCCAGTGCTCCCTTTCCTCCAGTGGCACTGTGGTTACGCCCAATATTGGCGGGTTGCATGGGCGGTTTTGCAGCCTGGACCTCACGACCCATCGCTCGCCCCTCCTTATAGGCGTTCTCCGACACCACTGCATCCGGCCCCTGAAGGATATAAACCGCCGTCACAGCGCAGGCCAGCACGGCAGACGCAGGGCCTGCAATCACCATCCAGACATACGGCTCTTTCCACCACGGTCGCACGGCGGGCACTGACGAGGGTTGAATTTTCTGAACGCTGCTCATCAAATTTTCCTTTCACTCGAGGTTTTAGCGAGGCACCAGAAACACAGACTTTTCGACCACTTCATCACGCGTTGCATCTTGCGTTGAAATCAAAAAGGTAATGGGGTGTGCGCCTGCAGCGGCGGCGTTTGTCGGCACCTGCACCCTCACCACAACCCATCGCGCGCCAGCAGCTTCAACTATCACCTGGGTGTCAGAGGCGATTTTTGCGCCTGCGATGCCATCGACGGCCAGCACGTAGCGCTGCCCATGTTCAGTTGCGTTCATGATCTGCAAGCGGTACACATTTTCAATCTGACCCTGCCCCACCATGCGCGCCATGGCTCCTCTATCGCGCACCACATCCACCCTGAACGAAGAGCGGGTTAACAGGCTCCAGAGCAAACCAGCAGTCACCAGCAGCAACACAGCGGTGTACAGCAGAACTCTGGGCCGCAACACTCTTTTAAACATGGCGGCGCGCGGGAGTTTTTGGCCTACGCCGTTCTGGGTGCTGTTACGAATCAAGCCTGGCGGGTAGTTCATTTTTGCCATCACGCCGTTGCAAACATCAATGCAGGCCGAGCAACTGATGCATTCGTACTGCAAGCCGTTGCGAATATCAATGCCTGTTGGACACACCTGTACGCACAGGCCGCAGTCAATGCAGTCGCCCAAACCCTTGGCGTGGTAGTCAGCCGGCGAGTCGCGGCGCGGTCGTGAACCCCGACCCTCACCACGCCCCATGTCGTAGGTCACGATCAGGGTGTCGCGGTCAAACATCGCGCTTTGAAAGCGGGCGTAGGGGCACATGTATTTGCAAACCTGCTCACGCATCCAGCCTGCGTTGCCATACGTTGCAAAACCATAAAACAGCACCCAAAAAAGCTCCCACGGCCCTAAAGACAAGCTGGTGATTTCTGCCGCAAGCTCCCGGATCGGGGTGAAGTAACCCACAAAGGTAAATCCGGTCCACAACCCAACGGCGATCCAGACCACATGCTTGGTGCCCTTGCGAGCCAGCTTGGCGGCGCTCCAGGGAGCTTTATCAAGCCGCATGCGGGCAATACGGTCACCCTCAATTTTGCGCTCCAGCCACATGAAAATTTCGGTATAGACGGTTTGCGGGCAGGTGTAGCCGCACCACAAGCGACCTGCCACCGCAGTAAACAGGAATAGCGACAACGCACTGATGACCAGCAGACCTGTCAGATAAATCAGATCCTGCGGATATAAAACGAGATTGAAAATATAAAATCTGCGCGCACCCAGATCAAACAACATGGCCTGTCGGTCGTTCATCGACAGCCATGGCAGCCCATAAAACACCAACTGCGTTGCCCACACCATGGCCCAACGCCAATAACTGAACCACCCCGTCACGCTACGCGCGTAAATTTTGGCGTCCGATTGATACAGCGACACAACGGTGGACGAATCATCCACTGCAACGATCGGAATAACCCGTCGCGGAAGGGTGGGGTCGGTGGCGTTCGATGGCATCTGTCTGGCTGGATTGATGGCAGTCAAAACCACTAGGGTTTCTTGACGACAGATCCTGGAACCACGTCAGGGGTATCGAAGCTGTTTTTTGACAGACTCAAAACATACGCTGCGACCACCTGAATCTGCTGCGCACTCAACTTGGGTGACTGGGCAGGCATGACATTGGTTTTGCCGTTTTTAATCACGCCAACGATGGCGGCCTCGCCCCAGCCGTGAAGCCAGTACGGGTCTGTCAAATTCGGGGCACCAAGTGCCTTGTTTCCTTTGCCGTCCACTCCGTGACAGGCGGCACAAGTGGCATACAGTTTTTTACCGCTGTACGCCTTAATCTCGTTATGGGGACTCGCCGATAACGACAACACATAGTTGGCAACCTCGCTCAGCTCGGCCTCGCCACCGATAGCCGCAGCGAGCGGCGGCATCATTCCGGTGCGGCCATTCGTCACGGTTTGCACAATGTGCTCGGCGCTGCGCTCACCCAGCCAAGCCACATTGGCGTTGGTCAAATTCGGGAATCCCTTGCTGCCAGCACCGTCCGAGGCGTGGCATTGCGCGCAGTTGTTCATGAACAGCCGCTCCCCAACTGCCAGTGCGCGCGGGTCTTTTGAAAGCGCGTCCACGCTTTGTGCGGAGAACGCTGCATATAGTGGCGCGACTTCACTTTGAAGCTGCGCCACGTCCTGCTTGTGCTCGCTTTCTGTTGTCCAATTCAGCAAGCCCTTGAAACTGCCTATCCCCGGAAAAATCGCAAGATAGGCCAACGAAAAAACGACGGTAATGATGAACAGCCACATCCACCATCGCGGTAGCGGATTGTTGTATTCACGCAGGTTTTCATCCCATACATGGCCCGTCGTGTTGTCATTTGGCTGACCCGCATGCGTTGTCACGGTGGCCCT
>JAYUXO010000015.1:0-2274 GCA_043753505.1 Comamonadaceae bacterium | reverse complement strand
TATGGCGGGCGGGTGCGTGCCACTGCGGCTGGCCCACGCCGCCGGGTGCGCTGGCCTCGCGGGTGATGCCCCATTCGGTCTGGAAAGTGTCCACGGCATCTAGTGTTGACAGCGTGTGGCTCAGGTATTCCGCCGTGTCAAAACCAATGCCACCCGCGCCGATGATGGCGACCGACGCGCCCACCGCTTTCTCGCCGCGAATCACTTCGCGGTACTGCAGCACCTTGGCGTGGTCAATGCCGGGAATGTTCAGTTGCCGGGGCGTGATGCCCGCCGCCACGATGATGATGTCGAATTGCTCGGCCACCAATTGCCCGGCGGTCACCCGCGTGTTCAGCTTCACGGCCACGCCGGTGATGCGCAGTTGCTCGCCAAAGTAGCGCAGCGTCTCAACAAACTCTTCTTTGCCCGGAATGCGCTTGGCCAGGTTGAATTGCCCGCCTATTTGCGAGTCGGCCTCAAACAAGGTCACGTGGTGGCCGCGCTGCGCCGCCACGGTGGCAAAGCTCAAGCCTGCGGGCCCCGCGCCCACCACGGCAATGCGCTGGGGCGCAGTGGTGGGCAGGTAATTCAGCTCGGTCTCGTGGCAGGCACGCGGGTTGACCAGGCAGGAGGTGACCTTGCCTGCAAACGTGTGGTCCAGGCAGGCCTGATTGCAACCAATGCAGGTGTTGATTTCGTGCGCCTTGCCCGCTGCGGCTTTTTGCACAAACAGCGGGTCGGCCAGAAACGGCCGGGCCATGGAGACCATGTTGGCAAAGCCATCGGCCAGCAGTTGCTCGGCCACATCGGGGGTGTTGATGCGGTTGGTGGTGACCAGCGGAATCTTCACCGCGCCCATGAGCCTTTTGGTGACCCAGGCAAACGCGGCGCGCGGCACGCTGGTGGCAATGGTGGGCACCCGCGCCTCGTGCCAGCCGATGCCGGTGTTGAGGATCGTGGCCCCGGCGGCCTCCAGTGCCTGTGCCAGTTGCACCACTTCGTCCAGCGTAGAACCTTCATCCACCAGGTCGAGCATGGACAGACGAAAGATGATGATGAAGTTGGGCCCGGCAATGGCCCGCACGCGGCGCACGGTTTCCACCGCAAAGCGCATGCGGTTGGCGTAGCTGCCGCCCCAATCGTCAGTGCGGCGGTTGGTGCGGGTGGAGATGAACTCGTTGATGAGGTAACCCTCGGAGCCCATGATTTCCACACCGTCGTAGCCCGCCGACTGGGCCAACTGGGCGCAACGGGCGTAGTCGTTCAGCGTTTGCTCTACCTCGTCGCCGGTCAGCTCACGCGGCGTGAAGGGATTGATGGGCGCTTTGATGGGGCTGGGCGCGACCTGGTTGGGCTGGTAGGAATAGCGGCCAAAGTGCAGGATTTGCAGCGCAATTTTTCCGCCTGCGGCATGCACCGCCTGCGTGATCACGCGGTGCTCGGCAGCCTCGTGTTCGGTGGTCAGCTTGGCACCGCCCTGCATGGGCCGACCTTCGTCATTGGGCGCAATGCCGCCGGTGACGATCAGGCCCACGCCGCCACGCGCACGCTCGGCATAAAACGCAGCCATGCGCTCAAAACCGTGCGCCACCTCTTCCAGGCCGACGTGCATGGAGCCCATCAACACGCGGTTGCGCAGCGTGGTAAAGCCCAAGTCCAGCGGGGTCAGAAGGTGGGGGTAGCTGCCGCCGGCTTGTTGGGCGGGATACAGCGCGGTGAGGGGTTGGAACGAAGGCTGGAGGGTCGGTGGGGCGGCGCTGCGCGGCACGGCGTTCACCGAGCTGACAGACGCTGCAGGCTGTGCAGGGGGGACTGGTGCGGGAGGGGGCGCGAGTGTGGGTGCGAGGGTTGGGGTGGGCACCGCGTGCGGCGCAGGTTTAAACAGCGCCGCCAGCTTCATCGCAATCGACATGTCACCATCAATTTTCATGCGTCCGCCCATGAACGCTTTCACCGGGTCGAGCCGCCCGCCCAGCATGGCGGCCATATCAGCGGCTGTGAGGCTCATCACGGTTTGCGGTTTCTCATCGCTGGCGGCAGTCACGCACACCGGGCTGATGCGCGTGTCCAGAAACAAACTGCCGTCCGTGCCCAGGTCAAACTGGATCAGAAATTTTCCGGCGTGGTTGGCGCTGGCTTGGGCCAGCAGTTGGGCACCGAGCGCCTGACTGATACCGCCTTCATTGGCTTGGCTGGCGCCAGGTTTGGCCTGCATCAATCCGGTAAAAACAGCAGGCCGTTTTTGGATGGTCGCCATCATGGCTTCCGTAAAGTCTGGTGTTTGAAAGAGCG
>JAYUXO010000014.1:0-5752 GCA_043753505.1 Comamonadaceae bacterium | reverse complement strand
CCACGTCATTCATCCACATGCAGGTGTTGGCCACCAGCCAGGTGGCCCACAGCATGCGAAAAGCCAGGTGTTTCAGGGGCGACAGGGCTGTGGGCGGCGCGGGTGTGGCTGCGCCAGCCGGTGGTGGTTGGTCAAGCAGCATGGACGGTGCGCTTCATCGTTTGCATCTTGCTATTGAATAGATAGCTGCTTGAGCAATACCTATAAGGGCCGTAGGCCAGTTTGGCTTAAAACGCGTCAATACCGCCGCTCCAGTGTCATCTGGTCGTTTTCGCGCTTCATTTGAAAGCGCATCAAAAAACTGTTGCCCAAAAGCAGGGTGGGCATGCTGGACGGGCCCACTACCGCGTCCACCTCGTACACCTCCACATCGCCCACCCGTACCGACGCCAGCTTGACCACCCAGCCCGGTACCACGCCATTGGCGGTACTCATGCGCACGGGCTGCCCCTTTTTGTAGTCCACGCCCAGCCGTTCTGCCTCAGCCATACCCATTCCAACTGCGGTGGCGCCGGTGTCCACCATGAACTGCACGGCTTTGCCGTTGACCGTGCCCGCGGTAATGAAGTGGCCGCCGCTGCCTGCCGTCAGCACAATCCTGTTGCCGCGCGAGGCACCGCCACTGCCGCCCACGTTGGCGGGGGCATCGCCCACGCGCAGGGTGTGGCGCTTGCCGCCAATTTCCAGCACCGCCTGGTCGCCACTGGTGGAGACGACTTTCACACCCTCGTGGCTGTCGCCAGGTCGCACGCCTTTAGGGGGCTTTCCGTCCACGATAAGCAAGGCGGCGTTGCCAAACATGCCTTGTAAAGCGACTGATTGGGCCTGGGTCTGGGTGCACATCAGCGCAATCAATACGGTCAAGAAAATTTTCATGAGACTTCAGGCAAATTGTGGTTGCTCCTTCCGGGGGAAGGTTGGAATGCGGGCCTGGGCGGGAACACGCTGGTCGCCGGTAACAGCGCTCATGCCCCCATCCCAGCCTTCCCCCAGCGGGGAAAGGAGCCTGATAAGTTATTCAACGAACTAATCCCGAAAGTTATTAAAACTCAGCGGCAAATCCGGAACGTCTTTCTTGATCAGCGCCATGGCCGCCTGCAAATCGTCGCGCTTGGCACCGGTAATACGTACCGCGTCACCCTGAATGGCGGCCTGCACTTTCATCTTGCTGTCTTTCACGGCGCGGGTAATCTTTTTCGCGTCTTCGGTCTCAATGCCACTGCGCACCTTGAAGACTTGCTTGACCTTGTCGCCGCCAATTTTCTGCACGTCACCTTTATCCAGGTAGCGCACGTCCACATTGCGCTTGGTGAGTTTGGCCAGCAGCACCTCTTCCACCTGGGCAATCTGAAAGTCTGCGTCGCCAAACAGGGTGATTTCCTTGTCTTTCAAGCTCACGGTGGCCGATGTGCCCTTGAAGTCAAACCGGTTGCCGATTTCTTTGGCGGCGTTGTCTACCGCGTTGCGCACTTCGCTCATCTCGGGTTCGCAAACAGTGTCGAAAGATGGCATGAACGTATTCCTTGAAGTGTGTATCTCGATGCGAGAATTCTCCCATGCTCACTCAGTTTTCCGTTCCCCTGCAAACCCACAACAGCTTTGGCATCGTTGCCAAAGCCCACACGCTGGTGCGTGTGGCGCACGAAGACGATGTGCTGGCCGTGCTGGCCGACCCGGTACTGGCCGCCCAGCCCAAATTTGTGCTGGGCGGCGGCAGCAATATTGTGCTGACCGGGGATGTCAAGTCCCTGGTGCTCAAGACCGAAGTGATGGGCCGCCGACTGGTTTCCGAGTCTGCCAAGGCCTGGATTGTGGAGGCCGGGGCAGGCGAAAACTGGCATGACGTAGTGGCCTGGACGCTGGAACAAGGCTGGCCCGGCCTGGAAAACCTGGCGCTGATCCCAGGCAGCGTGGGCGCGTCGCCCGTGCAAAACATTGGTGCCTATGGCGTTGAACTGCAAGACCGCTTCGAGTCGCTGGACGCAATCGACCTACAGACCGGAAAGACCTTCACCCTGAATGCTGCGCAATGCGCATTTGGCTACCGAGACTCGGTGTTCAAACATGCCAGTGCGGGAGAAAACGCTCTGGGCCTGGCGGGCCGTGCGCTCATCACGCGCGTGCGCTTTGCGTTGCCCAGGCCCTGGAAACCCGTGCTGGGCTACGCCGATCTGGCGCGCAAACAGGCCCAGGCGGGCGTGGTATCGCCATCTGCGCAACAGATTTTTGATTGGGTCTGCAGCATTCGCCGCGCCAAACTGCCCGACCCAGTTGTGATTGGCAACGCAGGCAGCTTTTTTAAGAACCCCACCGTCACCCCCGACCAATGTGCTGACATCATTGCCCGCGAGCCTGGCATCGTTCACTACCCCATGCCCACTGGCGAGATGAAGCTGGCGGCAGGCTGGCTGATTGACGCCTGCGGCTGGAGGGGAAAATCCATTGGCAACGCGGGTGTGTATGAAAAACAGGCCCTGGTGCTGATCAACCGCGGCGGCGCCGCCAACCCGGTGACCGGCGGCGAAGTGATGACGCTGGCACGGGCTATCCAGACCAGCGTGTACGAGCGCTTTGGCATCCGGCTGGAGCCTGAGCCCGTGGTGGTGTAGTCGGACCGGTAAAACGCCTTGAATCTATCGCAACGTTTGCTTGGCCACCTGGGGTGCGCTCCGCTTGAGACTGGCTGCCCTGGCGGCAATCGGTGTGATCGGTTCGATAATGGGTTTCTTGAAAGCCTGCGCCGCGCCTGGTTCTGGGCCTGCAAACACAGTCCATCAATCCGCGCCAACCCAGCTGCTTGCCCTTGCCGTTTGCGCTGGATGGCAAACTGGCCGTTGCAGGAGGTTTAAGGTACCTGCCCGACTGCGGCGACATTGCAAGGAAGTCGGCTGCCAACGGTGGTGGCGCAGTGGGTTACTGCGCCGCTGATGTCGGCTCCAGTGGGTTTGGCGGCAGCAGCGACGATTTTGGCGTGGCGCAGGCGTCGTCGAGCAGCGACGGCGGTGATGGCGATGGGGGCGGGGGCTGTGGCTGTGGCGGCGATTGATGTGGACGGATTTCAATAATTTCAATAGAAAAGAAGCTACGGCCCTTATGCATACTGCTCAAGCAGCTACTGTTTTAGAAGCAAATCAACGCTGATGAAGCGTTTGTTTTTATTCAAAAGAGTGGTTTTTCCACTCTCTGCCATGTTGGTGTTGGCCATCGCTGGCACCTGGGTGCTGGCCGGTGTGGTTGCTTTCAAGCTGACTCACGCGCTGCGTGAGTTTCCAGTGCCGCAAGCCATTTTGGTGCTGGAGGGCGACACCAACCGGGTGAAATTTGCCGCCGAGTTCGCGCAATCAGTTGCAGATGTGCCGATTTGGGTATCTGGAAACCCAGGCAACGAGCAGCTCAACCGCAGCATTTTTCAGCAAGCCGGCATCAAGCCTCAGCGCGTGCATTTTGAATTTTGTGCCAGCGACACGGTGACCCACTTCACCTGTAATGCGAGGGATTTTTCCAGGGCCAACACCCACCATGTTTACCTGCTGACCTCAGACCGCCATATGCCCCGTGCAAAGGCCATTGCCACAGTGGTGTTTGGCGCTTACGGTATTGCGGTCACACCTGTTTCAGTGCCCACCGATGGCGTGCCGTCCGAGTCAGTGCTGCGAATCCTGAGAGACAGCCTGCGCTCGGTGCTGTGGATCGTGACCGGTCGAACCGGGGCCAGTTTGAACCCGAAGATTCAGCCGTAATTCTGTTTCCAAGTCATCGCTGTAAGGCGTTGTTCTTTCTTGCCTTGCTCAAGCACTGTTTTCGTTATTTCGCCGGCTGCAGCAATGATCCGGAAAAGCACTGGCAGGGTTCAAGTCGGGCTTGCACACACTGCACACGCCGCATTTTTGGGCACCTGTAAATCGTCCCACCGCCCCGCCAGCGCGTTGACCATCAGCAGATGACCTACCAGGGCTTGTCCAGCGCCCGTCAGCAGTTTTAAAGCTTCCGCCGCCTGCATGCTGCCGACCATGCCCACCAGCGGTGCAAACACACCCATCGTGGCGCAGGCCACTTCTTCAACGCTGGCGGATGCAGGAAACAGGCAGGCGTAGCAAGGCGACTGAGGGCGGCGGCTGTCAAACACCGACACCTGCCCGTCAAAACGAATCGCCGCGCCGCTGACCAAGGGTTTGCGGTGCCGCACGCAAGCGGCGTTGATGGCGTGGCGTGTGGTGAAGTTGTCGGTGCAATCGAGCACCACGTCGGTATGCGACACCCACTGGTCCAATAGGGCAGGGTCTGCGCGGGCTTGTATCGGAATCACCCGAACATCTGGGTTGAGGGCGGCCATGGCTGCTTGCGCCGACTGAACCTTGGCCTGCCCCACGCGTGCGGTGGTGTGCGCGATCTGGCGTTGCAGGTTGGTTAAATCCACGGTGTCTGGGTCTACCAGTGTGATTTGGCCTACCCCGGCGCTCGCCAGGTACAGCGCGGCCGAGCTACCGAGACCTCCTGCACCAACGACCAATACGTGCGATTGCAACAGACCGGTTTGACCGTCAATGCCGATTTCGTCCAGCAGGATGTGGCGCGAGTAACGCAGCAGCTGTGTGTCATTCATGTGCTGATCAAAATTGACCCGTCGCTGCGCGATTGAATGATGCGGCTTCGCAGCAATAACCGAGTCCGACAATCGCAGTCATCTGTCATGCAAAGCGCAGCGAGGAGTCATGGCGCCGCAGGCGCATCATTGTTTTGGCAGGCGCATCATTGTTTTGACAACGCAACCAATGCGTCACTGCTCTTTCTTTTCTTCCTTGCGCTCGACCATGGTCTTGCTGATCAGTACAGGTCGTCCCTTGAGTTGGTTCAAGGCTTGAATCAGCTGGAAGTCTTTCTCATTGCCGAATTCCGGAATTTTGCGTTCTGATAGCGGTTTGCGGGACTCTTCTTCAAGCCGCTTGCGGGCTTCTTCTTTGGCTTTTTCACGGGCAGGGTCTTTTGCCTCGGCACCCTGGCCACTAGCCAGGTGTTTTTCCAGGTCAGCTTCGCGGGTGCGCAGGGCGGCAAACGGGCTGCCTTCTTCGGTGTCGTCCAGCATCACGTCGGGCAGGATGCCTTTGGCTTGAATTGATTTGCCGCTGGGGGTGAAGTAACGCGCCGTGGTCAACTTCAGGCCGGTGTCGGGGCCCAATGGACGCACGGTCTGCACGGAGCCTTTGCCAAAGGTCTGGCTACCCATGATGGTGCCGCGTTTGTGGTCTTGTAAAGCGCCCGCCACGATTTCGCTGGCCGATGCCGAGCCTTCGTTGACCAGCACCACCAGCGGCACGGTTTTGAAGATGCCCTTGGTGTTTTCCTGCAAACGACGCAGCGGATCCATGCCGGCACGGCGCTGGTAAAACTCAGCCGAGGCTTTGTAGATGAACTTGCTTTCGGCCAATTGGCCGTTGGTGGAGACTACCGTCACGTTCTCCGGCAAAAATGCAGCCGACACCGCTACGGCGGCGTCCAGCAAGCCGCCAGGGTCGTTGCGCAGGTCGAGCACCAATCCTTTCAAATTGGGCTCGGCCTTGTAAATCTCCTCCAGCTTCTTGGAGAAGTCTTCCACGGTGCGGTCCTGGAACTGGCTCAGGCGAATCCAAGCGTAGCCGGGCTCCATCACCTTGCCTTTGACCGACTGGGTCTTGATTTCTTCGCGGGTGATGGTGACGGGGAAGGTGCGGTTTTCGTCCTTGCGGAAGATCGTCAGCATGACTTTGGTATTAGG
>JAYUXO010000013.1:0-5759 GCA_043753505.1 Comamonadaceae bacterium | reverse complement strand
CTCCGGTGTTTCCTGTAAAGCCAGGGTTGCCGGTGCTGCCTTGTGAGCCGGTAGCACCCGTGGGACCAGCGGGTCCGGGTACGCTGACATTGGGGCCTGGCACGACTACCACGGCAGGCTTCTCGCAACCCGCAAGAGTGAGCGCCAGCAAGACCGCGGAAGCGCTAGAAAAATAATTCATAAAAAACTCCTTGTAAAAATTCATCAACACATCACAACAACCGTTGTTCTAAAAACCACTGCCGATACCCCGCAGAGCTTCAGGCTTTCCATCCATCACAAAGCCGCTTTGCGTTTAGCTGGGCCAGTAGGTAGCCTTTCACCCGCGCGTTGCACCAAACTCTTGCAGCCCGCTGCATTTCGGTTGGCTGCATCTGCATCGCCCGGGTCAATCAAAGGAATCAGCGCGGCCAAAGGATTGACCAAAGCCAGCAAGAAGGCACTGACCAGCGTGCGACTCATAGGCCCCTTGTCTAGCGATACGGTGGGTTGGCTGAGATTGCCGCGCACCAGCAATGGCGTACGAAAAGTCAGGGGGCTGAAATCTTTAGGCATCACTACCGCGCGCAGGTCAATGAGCTCTGTGGCCAGCGACAACGTGCCCTCAACCCATATAGCTGAGTCGTTGGTGTCCAACACCATCACGCGCGGGCGGAACACGCCGCCTTGGGCTACCAGGTCTGCGACGCCGCACAGCACTTTGAGACTCTCGTCACGACCCAAATAAAGGCCCAGACCCTGCGCCAGATCCAGCCCTGCGGCTTCCACCACGAGGTGAGAAATAGCACCATCGTCCAGCTGTGTTCGCGCTTGCCCTTGCAGGCTGCCCAAAATCGCGGCGGTCGAGTTACCTCGCCCTTGCAGACGTGTCTGGCCACTCAGCCGCCCTGATATGTAAGCGGGGTTTCCGGTGGCCCGCTTTTGCTTTACGAAACGAGCCAGCTGCACGCCTTCCCATCGCAAATCAGAACGCCACAAGGCTGTTGCAGGTCGCCCGTCCAGCATCACAAATCCACGCACCTGTCCTTGCGCGGTCCGCGCATCCAGATCGGTGATGGTTAGCACACCCCCCAATAGACGCAAGTGACCACGAAGCGGCACAAACGGTTCCAGGAGGCGACTGTTCAGATCGACTTCTTGAAAGTCGATGAGCACATTGGCATCCATTGCCCGCAGCGCCACCAAATTGAACGGCTTGTCCGGTAATACCTTACCGCTTGACCGTGCCTGCACCGCCCGTACAGGCTCAACCCCTACTGCTGGTCCCAGGTCCACCAGAGCCAGCCGGGTTCCGCCCAACCGACCTGCCAAAACAGGCTTGGCTCCACCCATGTCATATGTGAATGCACCATTTAAACGGCTGGCACCTACGGTGGCCTGATTCAAGCGAACCCGCCACAGCGCGTCGGACTTTGCCACCAGGCCTTCGGCCTGAAATGCAGTGGTTGTAGGCAGCGTCACACCAAAGGGCAGACCCACGGCTGCCAGTGATGGGCCATTGACTTCAAACCGTCCAGACAATTCATTCAAGCTGAGCGGATCAGCAGCGCTTCCCAGAAATAGCAGTTTCGCCCTTCCCACTGTCGCATCCAGCTTAATCGCAGTCGCGGTACTTGCAGAAGCCTCAGTTGAGCCGGGCAAATTGCCAAAAGCCTGCAGTGCGACCACCACCGGCAACTTTTGATAAGTTCCACGTGCCTGCATGCGTAAGTTGCTTGTACCACTGTCCGCAACAGCACGGCGTTCGTCTGTTCGGGAAGCGTTTCCCGCGGCGTGCGATGACCACGATACGTCGGCAACCCCGGTTAATGTAAGTGGCGCATCGTCATAAAAAACCTGGCCTTGCGCCATTCGCAGCGTTCCGAATTGCGGTATGGGTGTCGGGCGGTCCCGAACTGTCGCCGAACCCAGTTGCCACGACACTGAACCGTCTGTCCGACGCTCTAGATGTGCTTTCAACCATGCAGCCTCAAGGCGGTGAATCCGATAAGGCTGATTTCTTTCATCCACCCCACCTTCTCCACGGTAAGCGCGCCAGACGTCGCCATAACGCAGCTCTAAAACAATGTCGCGTGCTGCGACCAGATAAGGTGCGCTGCTCCAGTCAGGTGCGGCAATTTGAAGCTGCGGTGCCCTCAACCGTATGGCACCCAGAAACCTCAACTGAAACCGCTGGCTTCCGGCACTCACCGGTTGCTGCGCTGCGGCATCTGAAGTATTTGAGAACCGCACTTGTCGCTGTGTCAATGAAGACAGCTGGCGCTCCAGCACGGGTGCCAGGAAAGGCCAGCCGAGCGCTTCACAGACCGCCAAAACTGCCAACAGCAGCAACACCAGGGACACCCCCAGACCCAGCCAACGGCCTTTGCCGACGGGGGAAATATCTACAGGTGTTGCCATAGTGGAGATTAGCGACGGGATGCGGCTCAGTTAGACGAAAGGCCGGTCAAGGTTTCGTTTTCTCCCATTCCAACGGGTTTGCCGGAAATGATCGATGCCGCAAAGGCAACCATGCGCACCATCTTGTTGTGTGGCGCGTCCCAATACTCGGCAGTGTTTGGCACGACTTTGAGCAAAGTTAAATTTGGCGATTCCGGGCCTTCAGGGAACCAGGGTTTGGCGTACGCGGACCAAAGGCGCTTCACGCGGTCTGGGTCGTCCACCAAATGCGCCGTGCCCGATACCGACACGTAACTGGAGCGATCCTCATCTGAAAAAGCCAGATTAACGTTGCGTAGCTGGTCAACTTTTTGTGAATGCCGATCGGTGAAAAACCACAGGGCACCGTCAGCGTCCATTTCCTGTGGTGACATGGGCCGACTGACCAACATGTCGCTGCCGTCATGCGTGGTCAACATGGCCACGTTGCAGTCTTTAATCAGCTCGCAAAGACGGCTGAGTTCTGCGGTGTTTTGAGATTGGGTTTTCATGATTTTGGGTAGGTCAAGGTTAGGGCTGAACAGCTACATATTCCTACTGTCCGGTCTTTGCCACCATCAGTGATCGTCCGCAAAGACTGTGAGCAACGTCCTACGGGCTTGCTTACACGCACGTGGCCGACGCTGTAGAAATTACTTGCCAGCAGGTGTGGCCGTCATGCGTGTGACATCGCGATGCGGCTGTATCAAACCAATGCACGACACCGCGGTTTTACTGCACGCCCATCACACCCGGCTGGTCAGCCGTTATTCCAACAGCAGGCTGTAAACCCCGCAGATACAAACCCTGCTCCATCGCTGCCATGATTTCACAACAAGATGGCGATCAAAATAATGATGGGGATTGGGATGCCAAGAAACAGCAACAACAGAGAGCGCATGGTGATCTCCAGAAAAATTTAAGAAGCCTGGTTAGTCAGAGGGGGACAAAGATTCAGGAATTCCGCACTCTATGCGTCCCGACGTCGCCCGCCAAAGGTGCCTGCCCAGCTGGCGGCGAATGCACCCATCAGCAATGACACCACCAACCACAGGGCACCATAGGCAGAGGCTTTACGCGCTTTGTCTGCAACCTGGCGGGCTGCAGCTTCGGCCTCTTGCAACTGCGCCTGCATGCGTGCATAGGTGTCAGTTACACGCTTTTCTGCGTCAACCTGACTCAATCCCGTTCTCTGCGATACCGCTTGCCCGATGTATTTCAAATCGGCTGGTGCCAGTGCACCGGTGCGGACGGTTTTCATCAAAATGCGCGCTATTTCGGCGGTGGAGGCCCCTCCTGAAGCACTAGGTATCACCCCTGTGCTTGTTGTCATGGCGGGTGAAGTCGTGCTGTCTTTGCGAAACAGCGAGTCCAGAAAATAACCCATTGCGCCGGTGTCGGTGTCAGATGCCTTTGCAGCCTCTACCCCCGCTGCTGCTGCCGGGCCCGCAGCGGCTATGGCAACCGTATTGGCCATGCCACCGACTGCTGACGATCCCGCTTGAATACCGGTGCCCACAATCGACCCGATGACGGATGTCAACAGCGTGGCCGTGGCCAGCGAAGCAATAGCCCACGCCAAAAACCCATGCGCCGTATCGCGAAAATACACCTCGTCAGGGTCGAGTCCTTCCCACCGCGTGCGCAACCTGCCGGCCAGGTAGCCGCCCATACCGGAGGCCAGCACCTGCGTCAACGTGAGCCACAAAATGGTGGATACACCCAGTGCGCTTGAGCTGATGCCCTCGCGCGCCCAAGGTGAGACGGACGAGAGCCCTAAACCCGTACCGAGGATCAGCAGGATCAAGGACAAAGCGGCAGCACCCGCAGCGCCTGCTGCAATCGCACCCCATGAAACCGTGCTTGCGTTGATGGTCGGGTCGGCGAGCGGCAAATTTCGTGCGGCGTGCATGTCGGGGGATGCAGTCGTGATCATGTCGATTCCAGATGAATGAAGTATGCGAATGTTCTTTTCAGGCGGGGTTTCTGGCTGTAGGCCCTTCGTTCAACCCCGCGTAGGAGGCAGCCCCGGGTTGCTGCATAAAAACCATCTATCAATGTTCGGTATCGAACAGACAGCCAGGTGACAGCACGCTAGCGTCGTTTTCGACTAAACCCAAGGAGCAGTCGATGACAGAATTTTCAGAAGCGAAAGAAACCCCAATGGTCCCAGAGGTTCGCAAGGGACAATCCTCCGGCCATTTGCCGCGAGAGCAGTTCAGCACCCGGTTCAAAGCGTCATTCACCGACCCTGCTTTCAAAGTTGAAGGTGCGGCCATTGACCGGCTGGAAACGATTGCGTGGATGGCCTATGAGGGCGGGCGCAAGGCTCCGCACACGCAGCCAGCGGGTCCGGGTTATGCCGACCCAAGTTACGACTTGTCCAGCGAATGGGTAGCCACCAAGCTGCGACTGGATGAAGCACAGAAAACATGGGCCAAGCCTGAAACGCCCTCCCGCGTGCTGGTGGTGTGTGGGTCGGCGCGCAACGATGGCACGTGCCCCGGAGAGATGTCCAAAAGCTTTCGACTCACGGGTTTGGTTCAAGAAGTATTGAGCGTTGCGGGTATTCACACGGATGTGCTCGATTTAAGCCGTATCACGTCCGACTATGGACTGCACATTCACCCCTGCAAAGGCTGCGCCTCGACTGCCATGCCGTTGTGTCACTGGCCGTGCAGTTGCTACCCCAACCATGCGTTGAATCAGACCAATGACTGGATGGCTGAGATCTATGAGCGCTGGGTGGCCGCCCACGCGGTCATCATCGTCACACCGGTGTATTGGTACCAAAGTCCCAGCCCGCTCAAATTGATGATTGACCGCTTGGTGTGTGCCGATGGGGGCAACGCTGACCCTACATCAACCGGCGGCAAAAAGGCAGGTATTGCCAAAGCTGTGGAGCTGGCAGGCTGGGACTACCCACAGCATTTGGCAGGGCGGGCTTACGGCCTGGTAGTGCACGGCGATGTTGCGGGCATTGAAGGCGCTCGCCGCAGCCTGACCGACTGGCTGGACTGGATGGGCTTTGTAGATGCCGGTACGGTGGCCCGGCTGGACCGATTCATTGGCTACTACGAGCCCTATGCCACCAGCCATGACGCGCTGGACAAAGACACGGCCACGCAGGAAGAAACCCGCAACGTGGCCCGCGCGGTGGTGCATGCGGTGGCTTCTTTGCGTGCGGGACAGCTGGCTGCCTTACAGCCCAAGGTGGCGCGCGTGCGGCTGAAATGAACAATGTGAATCAAGACCGTATCGCTATGCGCCATGTAGTTCAACCTGGGCAAAAACATGCGATGGCGGGTGTCGGCATCGGCATTGGCATCGGCACAGCACAG
>JAYUXO010000012.1:0-5785 GCA_043753505.1 Comamonadaceae bacterium | reverse complement strand
ACCACGCTCTTCGCGCCTTTTCACCAGGTCGTAGTACACCTTGCCGGAGCACACCACCACGCGCTTGACCTTCTCGGCTTTCTCGATCACCGCCTGTTTGTTCTCCGGAATCACGGTCTGAAAGCCGCCGCGGGTGAACTCGGACAGTGGAGAGGTTGCATCTTTGTTACGCAGCAAGCTCTTGGGCGTCATGATGATCAACGGCTTGCGAAGGTTGCGAACCATCTGACGGCGCAGCAAGTGAAAGATCTGGCTGGCCGTCGTGGGCTGGCACACCTGCATATTGGTGTCTGCGCTCAACTGCATGAAGCGCTCCAGCCGGGCTGAGCTGTGCTCGGGGCCCTGGCCTTCGTAGCCGTGCGGCAGCATCAGCGTGATGCCGTTGACGCGACCCCATTTCACCTCGCCACTGGCAATGAACTGGTCAATCACCACCTGCGCGCCATTGGCAAAGTCACCAAACTGGGCTTCCCAGATCACCAGGGTGTTGGGGTCATTCGAGGCATAGCCGTATTCAAAGCCCAGCACCGCTTCTTCGGACAAGATGGAATCAATCACCACAAACGGGGCCTGGTTCTCGGCCACGTTGTGCAGCGGCAGGTAGGTGCCTTCGTCAAACTTTTCGCGGTTCTGGTCGTGCAGCACGGCGTGGCGGTGGGTGAAGGTGCCACGGCCACAGTCTTCACCAGAAAGACGCACTGGGTAACCACTGGCCACCAGCGAGGCGAAGGCCATGTGCTCGCCCATGCCCCAGTCGACATTCACCTCGCCGCGGCCCATCGCAGCGCGGTCGTCCAGCACTTTTTTCACCAGGTTGTGTGGCGTGAAGGTGGCGGGTACCACAGTGATTTTTTCGGCCAGGCGTTTCCACTCTGCGGTGGGAATGGCGGTTTCGGCGGTATCGGTCCACTTCTTGTTCAGATACGGGCTCCAGTCGACCGCGTACTTGCTCTTGAAGTTGGTCAATACTGGGTCGAATGTACTTTTGCCCGCGTCCAGCGCGGCGCGGGTAGCTTTGACCATGTCGTCACCCAAGGACGCGCCCATGCCTTGCGCCGTCAGCTTGTCGGCATACAGCTTGCGCGTGCCGGGGTGTTGCGCGATTTTTTTATACATCAGCGGCTGGGTCAGCGCCGGGGTATCCTGCTCGTTGTGTCCCAACTTGCGGAAGCAGACGATGTCCACCACCACATCTTTGGCGAACTCCATGCGGTATTCCAGCGCCAGCTGGGTGGCCAGCACCACCGCCTCGGGGTCGTCGCCATTTACATGCAACACAGGCGCATCAATCATCTTGACCACATCGGAGCAATACAAGGTGGAACGGCTGTCGCGCGGGTCGCTGGTGGTAAAGCCAATCTGGTTGTTGATGACGATGTGTACCGAACCGCCCGTGAAGTAGCCACGGGTTTCGGCCAGCGCCAATGTTTCCATCACCACACCCTGGCCGGCAAAGGCTGCGTCGCCATGCACCAACACCGGCAGCACCTGCTTGCCTTGGGGGTCGGCACGGCGGTCCATACGGGCGCGCACAGAGCCTTCCACCACGGGGTTGACGATTTCCAGGTGCGAGGGGTTGAACGCCAGCGTGAGGTGCACCGGGCCGCCGGGGGTGGTCACGTCCGAGCTGAAACCCTGGTGGTATTTCACGTCGCCGCTGGGCAGGTCTTCGGGCGCGGTGTGGTCAAACTCGGCGAACAGGTCGGCAGGCACTTTGCCCAGGGAATTGACCAGTACATTCAAGCGGCCGCGGTGGGCCATGCCGATCACGATTTCCTGAATGCCTTTAACACCGCCCAGCTGGATCAATTCGTCCATTGAAGCGATGAAGCTCTCACCGCCTTCCAGCGAGAAGCGCTTCTGGCCCACATATTTGGTGTGCAAAAAGCGCTCCAGGCCTTCTGCTGCCGTTAAGCGGTCTAACAGATGAAGTTTCTTCTCTTTGCTCAAGGAAGGCTGGCTACGGATGGACTCCAGTTTTTGCTGCCACCAGCGCTTTTCGTTCTGGTCGGTGGAGTACATGAACTCCGCACCAATCGTGCCGCAGTAGGTCTGACGCAGCGCGTTCAGCAGGTCGCGCAGGCTCATGCTGTCTTTGCCAAAGTAGGTGTTGCTGGTGTTGAACACTGTTTCCTGGTCTGCATCGGCAAAGCCGTAAAACGAGGGCTCCAGATCGGGAATTTTGGCGCGTTCGGTACGCTTGAGCGGGTCCAGATCGGCCCATCGGGCACCCACATTGCGGTAAGCGGCAATCAGTTGCTGCACCGCCGTGCGCTTGCGACCCATTTCTGAATCAGCCCCACTGGCGACGACCGTGCGGGTAGTTCCCTGCTTGGCCAACTCGGCAAAAGCATTGACCACCGGCAGGTGTGCCACGTCTTTGGCATTGCTGCCGTCAGAGGCGGGTACGTGTTGCAGCGCGTCGAAATAGCCACGCCAGTTATCGGGCACGCTGGCGGGGTTGGAAAGATAGTTTTCGTACAGCTCTTCAACGTACGGCGCATTGCCGCCGAAGAGGTAAGAGTTATTGCCGTAAGCCGAGTAGATTGATGCTTGCGTCGCTGCGCTTGGGGGAACTGAACTCATGAATCGCTGACCTCCGTTTCCCTCTGGGAAACATTAGTTTGGTTGGAAAACCTTCCGCGACACGGCTGGACCGTTTGGCGGATGCGTTGTGGCTGGAAGGGCCTGTCTGCTTTTAGATTGTGCCACCTAATTGCTCAGTACCGCGCATCAAACGCGCATGAGTCCATGCCGGAAATACCTTGTGCGCCTGTAAATCAGTCAGCAGGATTTGTTGTCCAGGTGACGCAAGTACGGCGGTAGGCCTTGGACTGCAGTGCCAACACCGGGGTGGTTTTGAGGCTGGACTGACTGACTGAATTGATGGATGGCAGGACGCGGTTAATCGTTGCGATGAGTTTTTTCTCGTCTATGGGTTTGGTCAAATACGCATCGCAACCAGCCATTTTTCCGCGAATTTTGTCGAAGGTACCGTCGCGGCTCGTCAACATGACGACACGTGTTTGGGCGGACGCTGCCATGGACTTGATGACCTTGCACACTTTGTAGCCGTCGATTCCCGGCATGACCACATCCAGAAATACGCAGCTGTAGCGTTTAGCACCGGCCAAACCAACAGCCTGTTCGCCCGATGCGGCGTAATCCACGTTGATGTTGAGCTGGCTCAGCTTGCTTTCCATGAAGCGGCGAATGGCCAAGTGGTCGTCCACAACGAGCACCCACACGGCATCGTCTTGTCGGCTGCGTGTTTGAGCCGATGCGCGCGTCATCGCCGGTCGTTCGAATGACGATGCCAGTGACACCACATTTTTGCCGCGTTGCACTGCGACAGCCGGGGCTTGCACTGCCGCCGCGGCAGCATACGGCGCAATCTCGGTCAAGTCGTAGATGGTGATTGGCTCTAGCGGCGTGAACATTGAAGCGGGTGCCGTGGGGGCCCAGCTATTTTTCTGGGCGTTTGACGGGCTGCCTGGCTCGTCGGACAAGGCAGATATGTCACCCGGTGGCCGCGAATGACGAAGCGCCTCGTCAAATGCATTGAACAAGCTGAGAAACCGTATCGGGCGTTGCACGTAAACGCAACTCGGATCGCCAGGTGGATTTACGGAAACCAACACCACCGGGTAACCGGGTGCCAGGTTGCGTGAAAGCGCGATCTGAGTGGCCTAGGGATTGTCGCTATCGACCAGCAGCAAACCAGGTGGTTTGGGGTGGCCCGCGAACCACTGGGAATACATCACCTGGCGCCGCAACGACAACACCAGCGTCGCTGCGAGCGATTTTTGGTCAACCGCGCTAAAGCCCAATATTTCAACTGTGCACAACATAAGTCCCCCTGAGAACTTGCCCGTACGTCAGTCTGGAACCACCCAGTTGCGCCGGATATGTTGAGCACCAGATTTTAAAAGTAACCCAATGTCTGAATAAGCTTGAAAACCCCAAGAAATGCGTCGGGATTTTAAATATTCGTTGCTTTTAAACGGCTGACAGGGGGTTATTTAGCGTGCGGGGTTGGACCACAGGATGGGTCTTCAGCCAGGTTTCCACCACGTCCCAGACCGGTGGCCCAGCATTTTTGCTAGCCTCTTGCACGGGTGCCCAACCGGCCACTTTGTAGGTTCTGTCGGCGTCAAGTGGCTTGCCATTCAGGCGCATGTCGGAGATGCGTTGACCCATGACTGCACCCGGCGCGCATCTGTAGTTCAAGCCGCCCACGCGCACCATGTCGCCGCCCTGCTGGTAGTAGGGGTCGGGGTTGAACAGGTTGTCGGCCACGTCTTCCAGAATGGTTTTGATGGTGGCACCGCTCAGGTCGGTCAGCGTGGTCCAGGGGTAGGTGATAGCGGTCTGGTCCATCAGGTGTTCACGCGTAATGGTCTGGCCGGGCAGCAGGCTGGTGCCCCAGCGAAAGCCGGGGGAAAACGCTATTTCGGCACCGCGCACCTGCATCAGCGCGTCCAGAATCAGCTGGTCAAATGTGCCGTTGAAATTGCCTCGGCGGTAAAGCAGGCCGTCGGTGGTGGCGAGTTTTTCTTCCAACCTGGTTTTGTACGGTGCGCGGATTTTTTCAATCAGCGCGGCCATCTCTGTGTCAGCGGGCAGTTGATTGGAAAAAATGGGGAGCAGCTTGTAGTGGACGGTTTGCACACGCTTGTCTTTGACATCTAGGTCCAGCACACCTAGAAATTTGCCATTGCTGCCCGCATTGGTCACCACCGTCTGACCACCGGGGTTTTTTACGGTGATGGGCACGGGCACACCGTCGTGCGTGTGTCCGCCCAGAATCGCGTCGATGCCGGTCACGCGAGAGGCCATTTTCAAGTCCACATCCATGCCGTTGTGGCTGAGCAAAACCACGGCATGCGCGCCTTTGGCACGGGCTTCATCCACTGTCTTCTGCATCTCAGCCTCGCGAATGCCGAAGGTCCAGTCCGGCGTGAGCCACGCGGGGTTGGCAATCGGCGTGTAGGGAAATGCCTGGCCAATGATGGCTACCGGCACGCCGTTCATTTCGCGCATGACCCAGGGCTTGAATACCGGGTCTTCAAAGTCGCGGGTTTTGACGTTCTGGGCGAGGAATTCAATGGATTTTGAGCCTGATGCGCCTGCAAAGTCTTTTTCCAACACCTGTTTGATGCGGTCTTGACCGTACGTAAAGTCCCAATGCCCGGTCATGACATCCACGCCCAGCAGCTTGCAGGCGTCCACCATATCTTGCCCCTGCGTCCACAGCGATGTGGCACTGCCTTGCCAGGTGTCACCGCCGTCCAGCAGCAGCGCCCCGGGGCGGCCAGCTTTCAAGCGCTTGACCAGAGTGGCTAAGTGCGCAAACCCACCGACTTTTCCGAAGCGGCGGGCGGCGCTTTCAAAGTCGAGGTGGGTAAAGGCATGGGCATCTCGAGAACCAGCCGCGAGGCCTGCTGCTTTCAATAACTGCTCACCCACCAAATGCGGCCATTGACCTGCCATGCTGTCCACGCCTAGGTTGACCGAGGGCTCCCGGAAGTAAATGGGCAGGAGTTGGGCGTGGCAATCGGTCATGTGCAGCAGGTGCACATTGCCTTGGCGGGGGAGGTCGTAGGGGTCTTGCGCTTGACCTTTGAGCGGGAAACCGGCGGCCAGGGCTGCGGTGAGGACGCTTGAGAATTCGCGGCGGGAGAGGTTCATGTGTAGTCCCGTTCGGGGTCAGGGGGAGGACGAAAAATTCGCAGAAGTGACGCAAAAAGCGCAGAAGTCAAGACAAAATTTTTATGGTTTTTTC
>JAYUXO010000011.1:0-5786 GCA_043753505.1 Comamonadaceae bacterium | reverse complement strand
GCGGGTGCGGGTGTGGGCACAAATGGCGACATCACGGTCTACGACGACTTTGCCCACCACCCCACCGCCATGCGCACCACGGTGGATGGACTGCGCCGCATGCTCAAACCCGGTCAGCGCATCCTGGCCATCTTCGAGCCGCGAAGCAACACCATGAAGCTGGGCACCATGAAAGCGCAGTTGCCCTGGAGTCTGGAACAGGTCGACCTGGCGTTCTGCCACAGCGGCGGCTTGGACTGGGATGCCCGCGAGGCGCTTGCACCCATGGGCGCGCGCGCGCAGGTTGCCGACGGCATTGACGAGCTGGTGGCGCATGTGGTGGCAGCGGCCCAGCCCGGCGATCAGCTGCTGTGCATGAGCAATGGCGGGTTCGGGGGCGTGCATGCCAAACTGCTGGATGCGCTATTGAAATAGTAGCTGCTTGAGCAGTCAATAAAAGGGCTGGTGGCCGATTTGGTCTTTAAACCAGACTTTTACGAAGGCTTTGGCAGCTTGCTCCGCGCCCGTAAGGCATTGCGCAGCCGCTCCAATTTCAGACGGTCCGGAATGTCTGACTCGCGCGTCGTTCGTTTGGTCAACAGCATGCCGTCCACATCCAGCGTCACCACCGGTACGCCGTTAAATAAAACGGTTTGCACATGCGCTTTGAGGCTCTCAAACGATTGGCTGGCGGCGACGTAGAGTAGATCCACGTAAATCTCACCCTCCTAAGTCGTTGAATGTCCCTTATTCATACGCCCCCGGCGCAAGGCGGTAAGAGCTTGTGCATTTCCAGGCAAGCTGGCAAGCGCATCCAGCAGACGGGCATTGTTCTCAGCGTCTACGGGGAGCAGCAAGTCGATGTCTTTGGTCGCTCGCGAGAAGCCGTGCACGGCCATCGCCGTGCCACCAATCAATGCGTACGTGACGCCAAAGTCCGCCAGGGCCTGCGTGAGCCGCACCAAGTCATCGGCGCACGGCTGCCGTGGTGTCACGATGTGCGCTCAGCTTTTCCGGCCGCAAATACCGAGTAGTGCATCGCGAGCGCCAGTTCCCGTGTCTCGTCGAAGCGGTTTTTTTCTTCGGGGCTCGCGTAGCTGCGTGCAGTGGGTTCATGGTCGGGCCCGTGGGCGGCCAGCGCCGCTGCATTTCGCTGCGCCCGGCCCCACACGTTTTCCAGCCACAGGCTGCGCTCGACGTCGCCCATAGCCTCCACCCGAAGGGCTTCGGCCAGTTCGCGGTCCGCCTGCGTGGGCGGACCGTCAGTTAGCGCAGGCTGGGGCGCAGGCCCGGTGCACGGTGGCGGTTGAAGGCCGGACATGCAGAAATGTTAGCGGGCCTTCGCGCGACCGGAACCCAGGCGCGGAACCAGGTCCAGTTCACGCGACGTGGAAAATCTCCGGGCTGGCGATTACGCCGATCAGCGCGGCGGAACAATCACGGTGGTACCGCCACTACTACCGGTGGTGCCCGTGTTGCCTCTTGCACCGGTGTTGCCAGTCGCGCCAGTGGCACCCGTAGCGCCGGTGTAGCCGGTGTCACCAGTTGCGCCGGTCGCGCCAGTTCCGCCTGTCGCACCTGTGCCACCCATGGCACCAGTGTTGCCTGTGTTGCCCGTATTACCCGTGTTTCCCGTTGCACCGGTATAACCAGTCGCACCGGTATAGCCCGTGGCACCTGTTGCGCCAGTGGCACCAGTGGGGCCGGGAGGCCCTGCAGGTGCCGAGATGCAGCCGCTCAAAATCAGGGCGTAACAGGCAGTGGCGATGAGGTGAATAACTTTCATGATGATTCCTTAAGTTGTGGACTTTGAATGGTGGGCGAGCTTGAGGGCCGAAAACGCCACCTCTCTTCAGGCTACGCAGGAACCCGCGCGCTGTCCGTGCGACAGGCCACATAGGACGGCACCCCGATGTCTGATCTTTTTGATAGCACTCGGCTTAGTCCTGGCCTGCTCGCGAAGCCGATTCGAGCGCCAATCAGCGGTCAGGGGAAACGCCAGGGCAGCGTAGGACGGATGCCTGAACGGTTTACGGGCCCGCATCTGGCTTGCGTGAGACGGCTGGGCTGGCAGGCGAAAGCGGATGCTTTGCGGTATTGAAAGGCGTGATTTCGAGCCGAATCGGCGTTTAGCCCTTATAAATACTGCTCAAGCAGCTATTTATTTAGTAGCAAAAACCGTGTGTAGTTCATGTGCGTTGCACTAGCAATGCGGGGTGAGTCTTTGTCAGATGTCCGCGTAACTGAGCCCGCAATTGGGCGGCCTGCGCGATGCACTCGTCCACCATGTCGGGCGTGACGACATCGCCCGTGTCGTCGTTCCCATTGCGTTTGCGCCGTAGCGCATCCAGCACCACCCCAGGTGGCGTTGTCTACGCCCAAGGTAAGCGCAGACACCGCCGCGTCGGCGAGATTGCGGTCTACCGCAGCCAGTAGCCGCAGCACCTCTGCCGCCGTGGGTGCGTGATCCTTAAGCTTGCCGACACGCAACAAGTTTTGCAAAGTCATCCTCAGCTCCGATTAACCAGATTTTGGGACTGGCCGCCACACTGCGGGCAAAACCATCCCCATCTGCCAGTTTGCGCGCAAAGTCATGCGGCGACATCGGCGTCGGGTTGATCTCACGCCCCAGCGTGGTTTGCAGGTCAGCCAAAGCCAGCGCCACATCGGCAAAGCCCGCTGTGCCCAGCAGCATTACATCCACATCGCTTCCCGTGCGCTCCGTGCCCGCCGCCATTGAGCCGTAGACAAACGCCAATGCCACCCTGTCGCCCAGCGGCACCAGTGCATCGCGCAACACGTCTGCCACTCCCAACGTCTTGCGCAACAGGCCAGCCAACTCAGCAAACACCGGGCATTGTGGGTTGGCCTGGTAGTGCACCTGGCGGCCCACTTCTTGGCGCAGCAGCAAACCCAAGTCTGTGAGTAAGCGCAACTCCCGGTGCAGCGACCCCGGCGACGCGCCAACCACCCGCGCCAGTTCTCGCACATGCAATGATTTGTCTGGGTGCAAGAGCAGCGCGCTCAACACACTGGAACGCGTTTGACCGAGAAGTGAATAGGCGAGAGATGTCATGTTCTCTATTTTGCTTCAAATGTAGCAATGAAGAGAACAATAAAAGCGTGCGTCTAGCCCGCAGCTCGCGCAGCCGGTTCAAATGTCAACCAGCGGTCAAGCCAAGCGCCAGGGCGGCGTAGGACGGATGCCCTGGCGCTTGCAGAGCCCGCATCTGGCTTGCGGAAATGGCTGGGTGGCAGCCGACATCGGACGCTTTGCGGTGTTGAAGGTGTGATTCAAGTCGAATCGGCTTGCAGCCCATGTAAATACTGCTCAAGCAGCTATCTATTTAGTAGCTAAAATACCCTGAATGCTGCCCCCGCGTCAACCCCAGGAGCGTGTCAGCAGCTCATCCAGCGCGTCAGAAATGACCAGACCCTGATCGGCCAGCGACGCAAACTTTGCACCCAACTGATCGACGGCGACCGACACCATGTCCAGCGGGTGGAGCACCACCGTCTGCCCGTCCACCTGAAACACCGGATTCAATCGCGAGCCCGCTGTGGTCGATGCCCCTGGCAACGCGCTGGCCCGCACCAGTGGCACCACCATGCGCCGCCTGTACCCGTCATACAGCGCAGACTGAACCACAACGACAAACGGGATGTACGCCCTCAACGGTCCTTGGTTGTGGTGAATGTCGTACTGGGCCATGGCAAAAGTCCGCTACAGCGTGCTGTGTTCATCAGCAAATGAACCGATGGATACGCCCACTGCGTTCCAGTCCGCTACGCACGTATCGGCCTGTTGTTGCCTGGACACCCTGGCATGCTTCTGTTGCGCCACGTAGTCGGCCAGCAAGGTCTCCATGGTCGCCGACAGGTTGCTGGTATACGCCTTGGCCTGCGTAACCAAGCCCTCATTGAGCGTGAGATTCACGGCACGTTTGTTTGTGGGTGTGGTGGGTGTGGCGGGCATTTCACGTTCCTCTCGGTAGCGGTTATGCGCATGATATGCGCATACTTGGTGCTGCGGGAGTGACCTCGCGATTGAAGGGTTGGACGGCACCTTTGTACCTGTGCGGATGCTTGGATGCCTGCATGGCGCTTCAAGATGAACCAGCACATGCTAAGGGGCATGCTGTTGATGCGGGATGTGCATCGGTGAACTGCAACTGGGCATCTCAGCTATCTAAAAAGCCGCCGTGGAGCGTTTGTGAAGTCAGTTGCACCAATTCAGCCACTATCGTAGGTGGTCGGCTGGAATGCCGGTTCACACGAGAATATGAACAGAGCGCAATTTCACTATGCAACATAGTTTCTTTTACATCTATGACCGTAGAATAAGCTGGAGGGGATTCTTATGGATACTATTTATCAAGTTTGTATAAAAACTGTTCGTATACTGTTTTTGTAACGGCCCCAACAAATTTTAAGGCTGTAGGTTTAATTTGCAGAGCAGTTAAGTGAAACTGATATTCTTCTGGATTTGAATACGATGGCGCTTGATACATGTCCATTTTTCTTGAATAAGGCGACTCCGGAATTCCAATCATTTCAATATAAAATTTCCCCTGCTCTTTTTTCGCATCACTTTTACTGATTTTTAGAAATTGAGGGCCCGGCGGACTGAAAAAAGCCCTACTCGCCCAAATAAGCCGCCCTTACCTTCGGATCGCTCAGCATCACTTTCGCATCGCCACTCATGGTGATGACCCCTGACTCCATCACATAACCACGGTTCGCAATGCCCAGGGCGCGGCTGGCGTTTTGTTCGACCAGCAGGACTGTGACGCCTTGGGCGTAGACGTCGCGGATGACTTCGAAGATTTTGTCGACCATGATGGGGCTCAGGCCCATGGATGGTTCGTCGAGCAGCAGTACCTTGGGCTGGCTCATCAGGGCACGGCCCATGGCAAGCATTTGTTGTTCACCGCCGGACATGGTGCCGGCCAGTTGGTCGCGCCGCTCTTTCAGGCGGGGGAAGAGGGTGAAAACCTTGTCAATATCAGCCAGGATGCCCGCTTTGTCATTGCGGATGTAGGCACCCATCTGCAGGTTCTCGATGATGGTCATGCGGGTAAACACGCCGCGGCCTTCGGGCACCATCACCAGGCCTTCCTTGACCAGGTCCCAGGCACCGCGGCCTTTGATGCTTTTGCCCAGGTATTCAATGTTGCCGCCGTTGGGCACCAGAGAGCCGGTAATGGCTTTCATGGTGGTGGTTTTGCCAGCGCCGTTGGAGCCGATCAGGCTGACCAGCTCGCCTTCGTTGACTTCAAAGCTCACGCCCTTGACGGCTTGGATGCCGCCGTAGCCGACCTTCAGGTCGGTGACTTTCAGAAATGTGGTGCGCATGTCAGTGTCCTCCTGTGCCGAGGTAAGCCTCAATCACTTTTTCGTTTTTCTGCACATCAGCGGGTGTGCCTTCAGCAATCTGTTTGCCGTAGTCCAGCACCGTCACGCGGTCGCACAGGCCCATGACCAGTTTGACATCGTGCTCGATCAGCAAAATGGTCCGGTTGTCGTTGCGAATTTTGTCGATCAGTTCGCGCAGCAGAACTTTTTCGGTCGCGTTCATGCCGGCCGCGGGCTCATCGAGCGCGATGAGCTGGGGATCGGTGGCCAGGGCACGTGCAATTTCAAGGCGACGCTGATCGCCGTAACTCAGCGTGCGGGCCTTGTAGTCGGCCAAGTGCGCGATGCCGACATATTCCAGCAACTCCTGCGCCCGTTTGGCGATCGCAGCTTCCTCGCGCTTGAAGCCCGGAGTGCGAAAAATAGCGCCCACCAAGCCAGAATTGGTGCGC
>JAYUXO010000010.1:0-2290 GCA_043753505.1 Comamonadaceae bacterium | reverse complement strand
GGCGCTTGGCAAGGCCCTGCGCCAGCCGGTTGACCACGCCGTAAATCGACAGCTGGGGGTTGGCGCCAATGCTGGTGGGAAACAGCGAGCCGTCGTGGATGGACAGGTTGCTGATCTGCCAGTGCACGCCGTCGGGCTGGGTTACGCCCAGTTTGTCGGTACCGCCCAGGCCGCAACCGCCCATCACATGGGCGCTGACCACTTTGGTCAACAGCGGTTTCATGGGCAGGGCGGCAATGGCTTGTTTGGTTTGCGCCCACGAGGTGTACGGCGCGGCCATTTCGTGCACCGGCAGCACCTGCCTGGCACCCGAGGCGAATTGAATCTCCGCCATGGAGAGCAGCGCACGGCGCGCACCGTCCATTACAAAGTCAGTTAACGGGTAATCCAGCTGTGGCGACCCGTCGCCGCGCAAGCTCACCGTGCCGCCGCGCGACTGGTCGTGAAAACCGTCGCGCAGCAGTGCCAGCAACACATGGGTGTGGGGAAATTGCTTGAGCAAATCGGCTTGTTGCTGGCCGTAGCCGCTGACGGTAGACGCAAAAATGACCGGGTGCAGGGGCGGCGCTTCCAGCTTGTAACCCACCGGGCCGTCGATGGCTTGCGTGTCCAGAAAGTGGTCGCTGTAAATGGTTTGCGGCGCGCCGTACCACCCCTCCACCTTTTGTTCCATGATGGCTGCAGAGGCGACTGTGGGATGCAAAAACGTGCGCTTGCCCAGCAAACCATGCGGGTCGGGAGCTTGGGAGCGCAATAGCAGGGCAGGGGAATTGATCGCGCCGGCTGCCAACACGTAATGTTTTGCTATGATAGTTGTAGCTGCTTGAGCAGTATCCACAAGGGCTGAGTTCGGTTTTACTGCTAAACACTGCAACTGCGTCACCT
This sequence comes from Comamonadaceae bacterium, assembly GCA_043753505.1. GTDB lineage: Bacteria > Pseudomonadota > Gammaproteobacteria > Burkholderiales > Burkholderiaceae_C > JAAFIW01. Next base: position 1,405 of record JAYUXO010000010.1, on the reverse strand, counting down.
GTCCATCGCGCAACACAAACTTCTGGGCACGCGTCTCCACCAGCAACACCGCGCCTTTGTCCAGCGCAGCGGGAATGGTGGTCACCAGCATGGACTGCTTGGCGTTGGTAGGACAGCCCATGCCGCACGAACCCAGGTTCCAGCAACCCTTCACATTGCGCGCAATCGACGCAGCAGGAATGCCCAGTCTGGCCGCGCCCCGGCGCAGCAAATCATTGTTTTCGTTGGCCGCTACCAGCCAGGGGCCTATGCTCAGTCGGGCCTCGGCTTGCTGAAAATAAGGAGCCAGCGCATCGTTGCCGTAAGTGGCCAGGCCAAACCTGTCTTGCCAATAGGCCAGGGTGGCGGTGGGTGTGCGAAAAGAACTGGTCCAGTTCACTGTGGTGGAGCCACCCACGCAGCGGCCTTGCAGAATGTTGATGGCCTTGTCAGCCGTTTTACGGGCGGCGCTTTCCTGGTAGAGCTGCGGGTAGGCTTGCGCTTCAATCTGCTTGAAATCGCTGCTGCTTTTGAGCGGCCCTTCTTCCACGATGACCACCTGCAGCCCGGCGCGGGAGAGCAGCTCGGCCGTGATGCCTGCGCCTGCGCCCGAGCCAATGATGGCCACGTCGCACACCAGTTTTTCGGGCCGCGTGCCATGCGGGCCACCCAACACCTTCCAGCCCCGCGCCAAACCGTCTCGAATGGGATCTTGAATTGCCATATCTTTTGAGAGCCTTAAATTTTGAGCTTTAAATTTTCAGTGGACCGGGGTAGCCAATTTGCCGCCATACCGACGCATCGGCAAAATAAGCGCTGCCCGTGATGTCGTGCAGCGCGTGGTAGGCCTGCTGGCGCAAGCTCAACGAAGCCACGCGCATGCCCTGTAACGCTTGCTGCAGCTGCGGCACCGTGGCGCTGGTCCAGTCGGGCGACAACCCCGCCAGCGCGCGGCGGCCCAAGCCGCTGGCCAGCAGACCCAACAGTTGCGACAGCTCTTCTTGCGCGTGCGGGGGCAGGCCCAGCGTGAGCGCGTCGACCCGGTCCAGCAAGCCATTCAGCGCAATTTGTTTCGGCCCGTCGTCAGCGGGCAGGGTGCCGTCCAACATGCCGCGGCCTACAGCTGTAAACACCAGGCGACCTGCCGCACTGAGTTTGCCGCCGGTCAAACCGGGCGCAATGCTCGCCACTGCACCACCGGCTACTGCCAGCACCACCGCCGAGGCGACACCAAGTTTCAATAAGCTTCGTCTTTTCATCATCTGGAATATGGCACGAGCTCACACGAAGGCTGTAGAGCACGGGGTCTAGATAAACTTCGGGTTTGTATGCAATCTGCTGACCGTATTCGCCAAGCCCTTGCCCAGGTGTCGCTGCAGCGACAAGCCTGCGCCGCGCAACCTGCGTTGGCTCAGGCGGTGCTCGA
>JAYUXO010000009.1:0-5792 GCA_043753505.1 Comamonadaceae bacterium | reverse complement strand
CAATAGGCACCACCATGGCCGACGGTCGGCCGTGACGGGTGATCACGGTGGGTTTGCCCATTTCAGCAGCGTCTACCAGCGCAGAAAAGCCTGCTTTTGCATCGCGGAGTTGTAGAGTTTCCATAAAAACCTCCAATATGACTACATGTAGTCATATTAAAGCAATGGCCAGCCTGTCGCAGGGCGCACTGATCATCATGCGAAAGAAACTTACAGAAAGCGCTCTCTACAACGCCCTTCCCAACCGCCGCACCCCCTCCTCAATCTTTGTCAAGTCCGCCGTCGCAAAACTCAGCCGTAACGCAGCCCGATCCGGATGGGTCGCAAAAAACGGCGTGCCGGGCACGAATGCCACCAGTTCGTCAATCGCGCGTTTGGCAAAGGCCGTCGCATCGGCATCGGGCGCGGTCAGGCGTGTCCAGAAAAACATGCCGCCTTGGGGTTGGCTGAACGTGAGCGCTTCACCCAGCTCGCGTTTCAAGCTGGCGGCCATGGTGTGAGCGCGCTGGGCATAGGTGCTGCGGACTGTGGATAACGCGGCATCCAGTCGGCCCAGCCCCAAATATTCCGCGGCGATGGCCTGGCTCAGGTTGCTGGTGTGGGCATCCGAAAACTGCTTGCACATCACGGCATTGGCCAGCAACGCAGGCGGGGCCACCATCCAGCCGACGCGGATACCGGGGCTGAGTACTTTGCTGAAACTGCCGCAATAAGCCAGCCACTCGCGGCTGCCGGGCACTTGGCGGCTTAAGGCCATCAGACTGGGCGGTGGGGGCTCGCCGAAGTACAACTCGCCATACGGGTCGTCTTCCACCACCAGCACCTGGTGCTGCGCGGCCAGCTCCAAAACACGTTTGCGGCGCGCCAGGCTCAGCATGGCACCGCTGGGGTTGCCGAAGGTGGGAATCAGGTAAATCAGCTTGGGTTTGTGCTGCACGATGAGTTGCTCCAGCACGTTGACCTGCACACCGTCCGCATCAATCGGGGCGCTCACGATGTCGGCACCGTACAGGCGAAAGCACTGGATGGTGGCCAGAAACGTAGGGCCTTCCACGATCACTTTGTCGCCGGGGTTGATCATCGTTTTGCCCAGCAGATCCAGTCCTTGTTGGCTGCCTGTGGTGGTAATGATTTCTTCAGGCTTGGCCGCGATGCCTTTTTTTGCCAGGTGGCTGCTCAAGGCCTCGCGCAAAGGCCCCCAGCCTTCAGTGGCACCGTATTGCAGCACCGCACCCGCGCCAGAGCCACCCAGTGCTTGTTGCGTCGCTTGGCGAATACCGTCCAGATCGAACAGCGCCGGGTCGGGAAAGCCGCCGGCAAAACTGATCAGTCCGGGTTTGCCCAGCAGCTTGAAGATTTCGCGAATGGCGGAGGTTTCGACGTTTTGCAGGCGGGTGGCGAAGGAGAGGGTCATGGTGTCTATGTAAGGAAAGCGTTTGGTCACGTGAAAATTTTTGAACGCAGAGGTCGCAGAGATTACGCAGAGGTCGCAAAAAAGAACAGCCGATTTCTGACGATTATGAACACCGATTTTGATGAAATGCTGCCTTAGCCCTTATGAATACTGCTCAAGCAGCTACGCATTCGATAGCATTTTTGCATCCGCTGCATTCAAAAAAGGGACTGTTTTACCCACCCGTTTACGCCAACCCACCCACAAACCCCGCCAGCACCGCGGTCACCACAGCCGCCTGATCTTTATGTGGCGAATGCCCGCACGCGGCCAATTTCACGGTAGCAGCGTGGGGCACACGCTGGGCGATTTCGTCGATCTGCGCCATCGTGCCATAGGCGTCATCCGTGCCCTGCAAGGCAAGCAAGGGGCAGGTGATGCGTGCGCAGTCACCCCGAATATCGAAGCTGGCAAAACCCTGGCTCAGCCATACATCGTTCCACTGCCAGAAAGCTCCGTCGGGGTCGACGTGGTGACGCGCCAAACCTTCGCGCAGCTTGCCGCCGTCGTCGCTTTGCAGCCAGGTATCGCGCACCGCCGCAATGGCCCGAATCGATATCGGCTCCACCACCACATGAGGTGCCATGGCCACACAGGCGGTACACGCGTGACGGCTGGCGTGCAGCAGTGCAATGCTGGCACCGTCGGAATGGCCGATCAAAATGGGTTTTTCAACGCCCCGCTGCGCCAGCAGCGCAGGCAACACGGCCCAGGCTTCATGGTGCAGATAGTCAGGCTGCAAACGACCCGTGCTGCGCACGTCAGGCACGGCGTCACTTTGCCCGTAACCCCGGCGCGAATACACCCAACCTGCGCGCCCGGTGGCCCGGCACAAGGCGGTGGGCCAGTCCCGCCACATCGCCACACTGCCCAGGCCTTCGTGCAGAAAAACCAGCGGAGCCAGCATCTTCGAGCCTGCGATGGCTTGCACCTCCAGGGCAACGCCATTCACCACGAGCTTGTTCATGTTTTTTATATTACAGCCTGCCAACAAGTGGGATAAACCCACCCCTTACACTTGCGGGTTGCCCTGAAAGCCCCAGCACGTGACCTTTTTCTCCCCGATTTTTCTGCGTTTACCTGCCCTTTTGCTGGCCGCTATCTGTTTTTCCTGCGCGCTAAAGGCCAGCCCGATTTTTGTACTGAACTCCAAAGATGCCAGCGTGAGCGTGATTGACCCGCTGACCTGGAAAGAAACCCGCCGCATCCCCACCGGCAAAGAGCCGCACCACCTGTACCTGACACCCGACGAAAAGTCAGTTATTGTGGCCAATGCGCTGTCGGACTCGCTGACCTTTCTCGACCCCCGAACGGCCGAGGTGCAGCGCACCATCCGCGGCATACTGGATCCCTATCACCTGCGATTTTCGCCTGACATGAAGTGGTTTGTCACAGCCGCCAACCGCCTGAACCACGTCGACGTGTACCGCTGGGACGGCAAGGACCTTACGCTGGCCAAACGCATCGCAACCAGCAAAACACCCAGCCATATGTGGATTGACAGCAAAAGCACGGTTGCCTATGTCAGCATGCAGGACAGCAACGAGCTGGTTGCGGTGGACTTGGCCAGCCAGACCATCAAGTGGCGCATCGCCACTGGCCCCACACCGGCTGACGTGTACACCACACCCGATGACCGCCGCGTGCTGGTGGGCCTGACCGGTGGCGACAGCGTGCAGGTGTTTGACGTGACGGGCACGGCCCCGCGTCTGGAAAAAACCATCAAGACGGGTAACGGGGCGCATGCTTTTCGCGCGCTCGGCGACAAACGCCACTTGTTCGTGAGTAACCGCGTGGCCAATACCATCAGCAAAATTGACCTGCAAAGCCTGGAAGTGGTTGACAGCTTCGCTGCACCCGGTGGGCCCGACTGCATGGACATTACCGGTGACGGTAAGCTCCTGCTCGTGACGTCACGATGGGCGCGCAAACTCAGCGTGATTGACCTGGAAACCCGCCAGGTCGTAAGGCAAGTCAACGTAGGAAAGTCTCCCCATGGCGTCTGGACACTGGATCACACACCGCGCTAGCCCGGCACTGCAACAGCTGGCAGCCACGCTGGTTGCTATGCTTTGTATAGCTGCCTCAGCATATTCCCAAGGGGCTGGCGGCATAAATGAGGCCAAAAAAGACACCAAATCTTGCGACAACCCGATTTACCTGACGTTTGACACCGGCCACATGGGCGTGGCACCGCTGATTGCTCAGGTGCTGGCACGCCATCAGGTGCGCGTGACGTTTTTCGCCGCCAACGAGCGCACCCAGGAAGGTGATGGCAGCCTGGGCAACCACTGGGCTCCGTGGTGGAAAGCACGCGCCGCTGAAGGCCACGAATTTGCGTCCCACACGTACGACCACACCTACTGGAAGGGCGATGTGCCCGGCCACGACCCCCGGTTTCGGGTTTCGCCCAGCGCCGGGGCGTTTGCGGGCCGCGAGTTCACCTGGGAAGCCAAAAAATACTGCGAAAACATTGCCTACGCCGCTGAGCGCCTGCAAGACTTCACTGGCAAAAAACCGCTGCCCCTGTTTCGCGCGCCCGGTGGCTACACCTCGCCCAAGCTGATTGCCGCCGCACGAAGTTGTGGCTATGCGCATGTGGGCTGGTCGCCCGCCGGCTTTTTGGGCGACGAGTTGTCCAGCGAGCGCGCCAGCAACACTGCGCTGCTAAACAAGGCGCTCAAAGACATCCAGAGCGGCGACATTCTGGTAGCCCATCTGGGCATCTGGAGCCGCAAAGACCCTTGGGCACCTGCCGTGCTGGAGCCGCTGATCACCGGTTTGAAAGCCAAAGGTTTCTGCTTTGCCACCCTGCGCCAGCACCCCCAATACACGGCGTGGATCGCGGCGCAATCCGCACCCGCAGCTCCAACAAAATAAACAATGTTTGCCTGGCTGGACAATGCTTTTTCCGTCGCACATGAGTGGTTGTTCCAGGCTGCCGTGCAGCCGCTGGCGTTTGCCTTGGGCGAAGGGGCCTTGCTGGAAGACGCACACGAGGGCACAGCCTGGTTGCTGGTGGGCTTGATCCAGCTGGTGGTGATGGTGGCAGTCATCGCACCCCTGCAACGAATTCGCCCGGTGGAGCCGGTCACCGACCGCGCCACCATTCGCACTGATATTTTTTACACGCTGATTCACCGTCTGGGCGTCTTCCGCCTGGCCCTGTTTTTTGCGGTGGACCCGCTGTTTGACTGGTTGTTTGGTAGTTTGCGCATGGCGGGCGTGGGCACATTTCACCTCGACCAGCTGTGGCTAGGGGTGACCGACCTGGCCGTCATCAGCTTCATTCTTTACCTCATCATTTTTGATGCGGTGGACTACTGGATTCATCGTGGCCAGCACCACTTCAACTGGTGGTGGAACCTGCACAGCCTGCACCACGCCCAGCGGCAAATGACCGTGTGGAGCGACAACCGCAACCACCTGCTGGACGACGCGCTGCGCGACAGCCTCATCGTGCTGGTGGCCCAGCTCATTGGTGTGGCACCCGGCCAGTTCATTGCGCTGGTAGCCTTCACGCAGCTCAGTGAAAGCCTGCAACACGCCAATGTGCGCCTGTGGTTTGGTACGGTGGGCGAGCGCCTGTGGGTCAGCCCGCGCTTTCACCGGCTGCACCACAGCATGGGCTTGGGCCACGAATCACATGGCCACGGCACGCTAGGAGGTAAAAACTTTGGCGTGCTGCTGCCGTGGTGGGACATGCTGTTTGGCACCGCCAACTTCGAGCACCGCTACGACCCCACTGGCGTTCGTGACCAAGTGGAACAAAACCGCAACTATGGCAAGGGCTTTTGGGCACAGCAATGGCTAGGCGTCAAACGCCTGGCCGGGCGTGCCTAGCCTCGAGCCGCATCAACACCGTGAGAACCCAGCCCATGCAACTCAGTACCGCCAAGCCGTCAACCCGGTCGCACCACCTGACCTTTCTGCGCTCCTGGATGGCTGATCCGTTGCAAGTGGCAGCCATTGCCCCGTCTGGCGATGCCCTGGCGCGCTTGATTACCCGCGAGATTGACCTGAGCCACGCACCAGTACTGGAGCTTGGGCCTGGCACGGGTGTGTTCACCCAAGCCTTGTTGCAACGCGGCTTGAAGCAAAGCGACCTGACACTGGTTGAATTCGGCGAGTCGTTTGCGCACCTGCTGCGTGGCCGCTTCCCTGATGCCACCGTGCTGTGCATGGACGCCGCGCGGGCTTGCCGCAGCAAGGCTTTCGGCACCACAGAGTTTGGTGCGGTGGTCAGTGGCCTGCCTCTGCTGTCAATGCCGCTGCGCACCGTGGTGGAAATCATTGTGGGTGCTTTGACCTGCATGCGCGACGACGCCGCTTTCTACCA
>JAYUXO010000008.1:0-14103 GCA_043753505.1 Comamonadaceae bacterium | reverse complement strand
GTGCTGATCGACGGCGACGCGTGCCACGGCATACCGTCTCGTATAGACGAGTCCGCTCATGCTCAACCAGCAACGCGACGCTTTCCGGGTAGCTCAGTGGTCTTCTCGAAGAACATTCAAGGCGGCCTTGCGACACGTGCACTTCACGCGGCCAAAGGCTCGACGCGGGTCGTCTCGATGGCCGCCATCAGTCGCTGCAGGTTAACAATCCGGATGTGTCGCTTGTCAACCTCCAGAAGGCCCTGGTGAGCAAACGCCGAGAAGGTGCGGCTGACAGTTTCCAGCTTTAAACCCAGGTAGCTGCCAATCTCGGCGCGAGACATGCGCAGGTGGAATTCGCTGGACGAGTAGCCCAATGCTTTCAAGCGCAGCGACAGGTTCAACAAAAACGCCGCCAGACGCTCCTCGGCGCTCATGCTGCCCAACAACATCAACAGGCTGTGTTCGCGCACGATCTCGCGGCTCATCAGGCGTGTCAGCGCTTGCTGCAATCCACTGCCGTCCACAGAGTGCTCCATCAGCAATGCATACGGAATGGCGCAAATCTCGCTGTCCTCCAGAGCAATGGCGTCGCTGGCATGGCGGGCATAGGCCACCGCATCCAGGCCCACCATTTCCCCGGCCATGTGAAAACCACCGACTTGCTCACGCCCATCGGCCAGTGTCAGGCTGGACTTGAAGGTACCGCTGCGAATGGCGTAGATGTAGCGAAAGGCATCACCGCCGCGGTACAGCGTCTGGCCCGCTTTCAGCCGTCGGCGACTGAAGTCCAGACCGTCCAGCCGATCTACATCCAGATCTGTCAAACCGCAGGGCAGGCACAGTTCGCGCAGGTGGCACGAGGAGCACTGGGCCTTGAGTGGCGCGACCGATGGGATTGAGCTGGCAACGCGCAAGGGCACAACACGTACAGGCGTGTTGGATATGTGGTCTGTGGCAAATGACATGGTGCGGCTCCTTGGGTAATCGATATTTAGCTGGCAGCGTGGTTCTCACCGGCTGCGCAAGCAGCGTTTTGCACCGCGCTCGCGAGTTGTTCGGACTCGCGGCTCTTGTCAAGAAAGCAGGCAGCGCCCTGGCTCAGATAACGCTGACGAAATGCGGCACCCGAGTCGTTGCTGAAAACGACAAAGGCGATCTCGGGGAGCGCATGGCGAACGGTCTTCAAAACCTGCAGGCCGGAGCCATCGGTCAGTCGCACATCCAGTACCACCACATCCGGGACGGTTGCCAGAATGCCGTCAACGGCTTGATGCACAGTGCTGGCGTGACCGACGATGGTCATGGCGTGTTGGGATAGCAGGGTGGTGACGCGTTCCCGTATGAGCGCCGAGTCGTCCGCCAGAAAAATCTTGAGGGTCTGCACGCGTTTGGGCATGTCCACACTGTGCGTGTCTGTGCGCCACAGCACCATCGGTGGCAGCTGAAAAGTGCCCTCGGATTACGCTGGATGTGGCGGGCGCAATGTCCGAAGAAGGCTCGGAATTTTCTGAGCAACCCAGTTCACTTCTGCTGCGCGTGAACTTTTTATGCTATGTTTTTAATAGCTGCTTGAGCAGTATTTAAAAGGGCCAATGGCCGTTTTGTCTATAAGTTCTATGAGTTATCAAAGCAGGTGGCTGTTGCGGTATCAGCGCGTGTCTTGCTTCTTTCGCATGTGGCTTGCAAGCGTGCTGGCAAAGCCGTGGTTCGGGTTGTGGTGATGGGCCTGGTTGACCGGCACCATCTGGTCACATCGCGCAGGGTGGTGTGTCCAGGCTCTACATATCCAGCGAATCGGCTAATCCGTGCTTCATGGCGTAGCGAACCAAATCGCTGACATTGTTCAAACCCAACTTGGCCATGAGATTGGATTTGTGGGTGCTGACCGTTTTGACTGACAGGGTCAAACGCTCCGCAATATCGGTGGCAGACAGGCCCGCCACCAGCAGACGGAACACCTCAAACTCGCGATCTGACAGACTTTCATGCGGCGCTGCCCTGCTGGCACCAGGCATGGCACCCAAGGCCAGTTGCTGCGCCACCTCGGCACTGATGTAGGCGCCGCCTAGCGCGACTTTGCGAATTGCCTGCTCCAGCTGCTCGGGCGCGCTTTCTTTGGTGAGGTAACCGCTGGCCCCCGACTTGATGGCCCGTACTGCGTACTGCAACTCCTGGTGCATGCTGAGCACCAGAATGCGCAGCTTGGGGTTTTCAGCGTGCACCAGCTTGATCAACTCCATGCCGCTGCGCCCGGGCATGGACAGATCGAGCATCAGCACGTCAAACACCAGTTCCCGCACCCGTTCCAACGTCTGTGTGCCGTCAGCCGCTTCACCCACCACCTGCATGCCGGGCGCAGACGAAACCAGACGCTTCAGGCCCTCGCGCACGATGGTGTGGTCATCTGCAATCACGATGCGAATCAAGTGACTTCCCCGGTTTCGTAAAGCGGAATGTTGACTGAGATGCGGGTCCCACCATCCGGTTGACTGTCTATCCTGACGCTGCCTTTTAAAAGCTCAGCCCGCTCCCGCAAGCCCATCAACCCGAGTGACGAACGCTCGCGTGGCGCATCGGTGGCAAAGCCTTGCCCGTTGTCGCCAACGGTCAGGCAAACCGATTCAGCGTTCCGTTCAATACCGACCTGTACCCGCGTTGCGTTGGCATGCTTGGCCACATTGGCCAGAGACTCCTGGACGATGCGAAACACCGCTGTGGCGTAAGGCTCCGCCAATTCCAGCTCTTCGTTGACCAGCAGCGCACAAACCACGCCCGTGCGCTGCGAAAAGCTTTGAACCAACCACTGGATGGCTGACACCAGCCCCAGGTCGTCGAGTACCAACGGGCGCAGGTCGGCGGCAATGCGGCGTGTAGCCACCACGGTTGTGTCCAGAATGGTCAACATGCCGTCGATTTTGGCGGCCACGGACTGCACGTTGTGGGGCAAGTTGTCGCGCATCCAGATCGCGTCCATCCGCAGCGCGGTAAGCGACTGCGCCAACTCATCATGCAACTCACGCGCAACCCTCGTTTTTTCGCTTTCAATCATCGCGTGCGCCTGCACCCCGAAGCGCCTGACCTCTTCCTGCGCCCGCACGCGCTCGGTGATATCGCGAAGAATCACGGTAAACAGCTTGCCGCTGTCGGCGTCCACCTGGGAAATCGACGCTTCCATGGGGAACTCCTCACCGCTTTCGCGCAGCCCCCAAAGCACCGTCGCATCTCCCGCTCGGCGGGAGGTAACCTGGGCGGTGGCAAAACGCTGGACATGCGCCTGGTGACGCCTGCGCAACCGCGCGGGGATAAGCATGTCCAGCGATTGGCCAATCGCTTGCTGGCGGCTGTGGCCAAACAGGTTTTCGGCCGCGCGGTTGTACAGCACGATCTGTTGCGCTTCATTGACAGAAATGATGGCATCCATAGCGGAGTCCACGAGCCCGGAGAGCCTGGCCACCAGCAGCGCCTTGTCTTGCTCAACGCGCATTTTTTCGGTCACGTCACGCAGGATGACAGTAAACAATTTACCGTCGGCAGTATCGATTTGCGAGATGGAAGCGTCCAACGGAAACTGCTCACCGTTGGCGCGCACACCGTGAACCACAGCCGTGCCGCCCATGTGCCGCGACGTCACCCCGGTGGAGGCAAAGCGTGTCACATGATCGTTGTGCGCCTGCCGGAACTGCGCAGGGATCAGGCGTTTCAGCGATTGGCCCAGCATTTCTTCGCTAGACCAGCCAAATATGCGTTCAGCCGCCCGGTTGTATTGCACAATGCATTGGTTCGCATCCATCGTCACGATAGCGTCGGTCGCTGAATCCAGCAAGCCCGCCAGACGCGCACTCGCATCATCGGCCTGCAGCAGGGAAGCAAGGGGGGTGGGGCCAGAGTTCACAGACATGACGCAATCTACCGCACTCGCCCATTGGGTGATCGTTGCACGATTGGGCAGCCCAGGCCATACGGCGCGCAAAGCTGCTTCAAATTGACTTGAATCAATAACCGCCGACAGCCCTGTCCCACACTGCAGGCATCCGAAACGACCCATCAGGAGCGCACGATGTACAAACGAATATTGATAGCAGTTGACGGCAGCCAGACGTCCGTCAAGGCACTGAATGCGGCATTGCGGCTAGCGCATGAAGGCGAAGGTCGGGTGCGAATTATCCATGTGGTGGAAGAGCTGATTTACCTGGCCAGCTACAACGAATTTGGCGGTCACTCCGGTGAGATTGCGACCGCGTTGCATGAGGCAGGCGTCAAGATTGTGCAAGATGCCCTGGCGATTGCCGACGCGGCCGGGGTCGAAGCTGACACCAAGCTTGTTGATCATTTCGGGGCGCGCCTGGGTGAATCTATGGCCGATGAGGCCAAGCACTGGGATGCCGACCTGATCGTGGTGGGCACACACGGCAGACGCGGAATCGGCCGCATGTTCTTGGGCAGCGGGGCGGAACAGGTGGTTCGCCTGGCCCCCGTGCACGCGCTGGTGGTGCGCAATTGCGAACATTCGTCAACGTGAACACCCACCGAAAACATTAGGAATCTCTATGTACCAGCGCATTCTCGTCGCCACCGATGGCTCAGTGTTGTCAAAAAAAGCCGTGCAAGCCAGCGTTGATCTGGCCAAAGCTCTGGGAGCGCAATTGATCGCGCTGTATGTCGTACCCCGCTACCCCATGAGCTACTTTGAGGGCGGGATGTCGATCTCGGCAGATGAAGTCGCACGCACAGAAAAGCATTGGGCCGATAAAGGCCAGGACGTTGTCGATGCGGTCGTTCGGGAATCCCAATCCGAGGGCGTTCAGGCCCTCGCCGTAGTGACCCACTCTGATCTGGTGGCAGAGACCGTGATGACCACTGCCAAAAAACACCAGTGCGACCTCATCGTGATGGCGTCGCACGGCCGCAAAGGCATCAAGCGCGTGCTGTTAGGCAGCGAAACTCAGCATGTCTTGACGCACAGCAGCATCCCCGTGTTGGTTCTACGCTGACCCATTTTTCAAACCCGCTCGAAAGGCCATAACCAATGAAAATTCTTTGCGCAGCTGACGGCAGCAAATTCACCAAAAAAGCCTTGGCATTTCTGACGACCCATGAAAATCTGGTGGGGCCCAACGACGAACTGGTTGTTTTGCACATACAGCCGCCTTTACCATCTCATGTAAAGGCCATGATCACGAAGAAAGCCGTAGACGATTACTACCGCGAGGAATCTGAAAAAGTGGTTGAACCCATCAAGCGCTTTCTGGACCGCCACACCCTTGCGTATTCAGCCTCGTGGGTTGTGGGTCACGCGGCCGAAGAGATCGTTGCCACCGTCAAGCGGGACAAGATCCATATGGTTGTCATGGGCACCCACGGGTATGGATTGGCTGGGCGGCTACTGATGGGTAGTGTGGCGCAAAAGGTTTTAACCACCATCGACGTGCCGGTGCTGCTCGTCAAATAGGAGCTACGTAACGTCGGCTATGTGAGACTTGAGAAAATGCCGTCTCCCGACGGCGTTTTGATGCGTATGACCAGAGCATCAACTATTCAGTCAACCAGTCACTCAATTCATCCGCGTGCTCCTGCTCGTCGCTCAAGATGTCTTCGAGCAGGCGGCGGGTAGTGGAATCCTTGTCACCGATGAGCGTGATCAGCTGGCTATACGTTTCAATGGCTACGCGTTCAGCAATCAGGTTGGTGCGAATCATGGCTTTCAAGTCCAGCGAGTCGTCGTATTCAGCATGGCTGCGTCCACTCAATGTGTCGGGTGAAAAATCGGGCTCGCCGCCAAGTTGCACGATGCGCTGTGCCAGACGGTCAGCGTGACCTGCTTCCTCTGTGGCGTGAACCATAAACTCATCCGCAATCTTGGGTGAAGCCAAACCTTGCGCCGTGAAGTGGTGGCGCTTGTACCGCAGCACACAGACCAACTCGGTTGCCAGTGAATCGTTGAGCAGCTTGATGATGTCTTCGCGCCAGGGGCCGTAATTGGGCGTGACGGCACCTTGATCGAGATCGCGTCGTGCGGCTTCAATGGCGACCTCATTGAGCACCATGGGCTGATAAGGCTCATCGTTTTGTGCATGCGGCACAGAGCTGAGAGGCGCACGTTGGGTTATGTCAGACATGTTTTGAGCTTGCAGTCAATGTGGGTAGTGTGGGTAGACGAACTAAAAATGGATTTCAAGCACGCGGCACGCCCTGCGCGTTCACGGTAACTGTGGCCCCGGGCTGGCGTGTCATCTGCACGCGGTATTCCTGGCCGCGAAAGTTGTATGTCACGTCCCAATACGTAGGCTGGGCTTGCGGCGCTGCCGCGCAGCGCTGTACGTTTTGGGTCGTGGTGACAGGTTGTGTGCTGTCACGCCCCACTTTGTTTCCCAGCAATGCACCACCCACCACGCCAAGGCCGGTGGCAATATCTTTGCCCGACCCCTCGCCCACCTGGTGACCCAGGATGCCGCCCAGCACGGCACCGACTACCCCACCGGTCGTGCCGGAGTTATTGGGCTTCGCAGACACCTGTTCCTGCTCGATCCAGCAGCGTTGGCCCGGTGCATCGACCACCGCGCGAACCGAGGTCACGTTGGCCTGATACAGCTGCTCGTTATTGCGACGGCCATAGTCGGTGGAAACCACAGGCATGGGCGCATAGCGACCATCATCAACGCGCGCATTGCTGTCAACTGCCCGCACAGACGACACGCGGTTGTTCAAGCCCATGTCAGACAGCGCTGCGTACTGGCCTGGTCGCAAGACGACACATTGACCGCGGTAGCTGGCGTCATCGCATACTTCCCAGCGACCCGAGCGGACAACAGCCGAAGAGGCACGGTCATTGAAGGTGCTGCGGCGTAGGTCCACTACCGGCGAGTTCACACTGAATGAGCGGCCCTGATAGCTGTCATTTTCAAAAAAGGTGACTTCGGGTGGTGAAGGAGCAACCGGTGCAGGCGCATAACGGTCTTCGTCAATCTGCGCGTTACGCGCCACGTTACGAACGGAGGTGACCCGGTCGTTCAGCCCCATGGAAGACAACGAGCTGTATTGCCCCCGACGCAGCACCACACAGCGGCCTCCAAAACGTACGTCGTCGCACACTTCCCAACGATCAGTGGCGTTGCCTCTTACCACGGCTGATGAAGCACGGTTGTTAAACCCAAAACGCTCCAGGTTGTTCACGTTTCGCTGGGTAGTAAAAGACTGGCCCTCAAAGCCCGAGTTTTCATAGAACGTTACCTGAGCAGTTGCCTGCGAAGCAATTAAAACTGCTGTAAGCGCCAGCGCGTGGTGAATGACATTCATTAGGGTAGCTCCTGGTTGGATATGCCAGTTTGGTATCCCAGGCCTCAAGAGACCAGCAGATGCCACCGCCACACTTTGTAGGCCTTGTCTTACCTGTGTGCTGCGGAATTGTTAGGAGTAACAAACCGACTTTCAACCTACCATGCATCACTCGTAAATTGTCAATTTCCATTATTTCAAATGCTCATGATCCTCAATTTATACGAACGGGCCATCCGCATCCGGCATGCATTTCCATTGATCGTGGTGGCGGCAGTTGCGCTGATGGCGCTCAACGAAATGTCGTACCAAAACTCGCGCCTGACTTTACGCAATGGCATCGAATTGACGGATGCCCGCATCGCGTCATTGCGCACCCTGCAATTGATCACTGATGCTGAACTTGCGGTACGTGCCCGTATCGTTGATGGTGGTCATGCGCAACTGGATGCGGTCAGGGTCGCCCTGAACCAGTTACCAAATGACAGCGAGACCACGTTCAGGTTGATTTCACAAGTGGATCTGGACGGCACGATTGACTTACAAAGCTTGCGCAAACAACTGGGTGAACGAATAGCCCAGTTGACCCGTAGCGTGGCGCTGATTGAAGCGGGGCAACTGGACGCTGCACGCCAGCTGGCTGCGGCCGGGGATGTGGAGCAACGCAACAGTGCCATCCGTCTGGCCGTGGACCGCTTGCTCGATCAAGCCGCAGTGATGCAGCAAGTGGCCCGCGTGAGCTTGTACGACACCATGCGTGCCAGTCGCTGGTTGGTGCATGGTCTGACTTTTCTGGTGGCACTTGGTTTGTACATGTTCCTGCGGCAAGTCATGCGCCTGGACATTGCCCGTTTGCGCCAGCAGCAACGACTGGAGTTGCAGGTAGCCGAGCGCACCGGCGAGTTGCGTGATCTGGCCTCACACCTGATGACGGCGCAAGAAGACGAACGAGGCCGTCTGGCACGCGAGTTACACGATGAGCTGGGTGCGTTGTTGTCCACCATCAAGCTGGACCTGGCACGCGCCAAACGGGTTGGCGACGTGCCCGCTGCTGCGCTGGAGCGGCTGCAATCAATCGACCAGCGTTTAAACGATGGCGTGGCACTCAAGCGCCGCATCATTGAAAACCTGCGGCCATCGGCGCTCGAACATTTGGGCTTGATTGACAGCGTCTCGCTGCTGTGCCGCGATAGTGCCGCGTTGTTGGGTGTGCCCGTGCATGAAGATCTGGAACCGTTTTCCATGGCACGTGACCGTGAGTTGACGGTGTACCGGCTGGTGCAGGAAGCGCTGACCAATGTGGCCAAGTATGCGCATGCCAGCGAGGTTTTTGTGTGCTGCCGCCTGGAAGGTGAAGATGCCTTCGTCGAGGTACGCGACAACGGCCAGGGGTTTGAGGTCAACAAGCTTGTGGTGGGCACGCATGGCTTGGCGGGCATGCGTTTGCGGATGGAAGCACATGGCGGCGGCATCCGCGTGCAATCGTCGCCAGGGGTTGGCACGACGGTGACAGGCAGGTTGCGCGCGCTCAAGCGCAACACCGAACCGGACGGTAGCCCGCACGCTCAAGTTGCTGAGCCCCCCACCGGGTTACCGACATGAACGGCAACGCTTCGTGATCGACCCCGGGTCACATTGAGAAGCTGTCCTACACAAGGCGGGCGCATGATGAATTTGTATATTGGCTGTATGGGCTGTATTGGCTAGGGCTTTGTCTATGAAAACGATGTTGGTGATTCAGCGCAACCCCGTGGTGTTTGCCCTGGCCATGCTGGCGGCGGCGGCGCTGGTGCTGATCAGCGAGGTGACTTACGAGCAATCCTCAACGACGGTCAGCAAAATGGCTGTCGGGCAGGCAGCGCGCGTCAGCTTGCGCGATGTGAAACTGGGCATGTTGGAGGCCGAAAATGCGCAACGGGGTTTGTTGCTCAGCGGCCGCGAGCCGTACCGTGCGCAAAGTCTGGATGGCGCACGCGAAGCACGCGAATCGCTGACGGAACTGGCGCGTCATTACCAGGCCAAGCCCGAGAAACTGCACGCATTGACCGATGCGGTGCAAACCAAGCTGGCGCAGCTTTCACAGACCCTGGCGTTGCACGATGGGGGCCAGCGCGACGCTGTGCTGGCCCAGTTGCAAAGTGACACTGACCGTCTTCAAATGAACAGCATTCAAGCGGTAGGTGTGCAACTGATGGACATCGAACTGGAGCTGCGGGAAGCCCGCTTGTCAGACCTGCAAGGTACGCTGATGCTCAGCCGTGTGGGGGTCGCAGCGGTGAGCTTCATCGGGCTGATCGCCCTGTTTCTGTTTTTACGACAAGGCTCAATTGCCGAAAACCACCGGCTGCAACTCAAAGACATGGCGCAGTTGCACAGCGATCACCTGGAGAGCCAGGTGGTGCAACGAACCGGCCAGCTGATCGAGCGCACCGCGCAACTTACCGACCTGACCACCCACTTGCAAACGGCCCGAGAAGACGAGCGCCACCGCCTGGCCCGTAACCTGCACGACGAGTTGGGCGCGCTGCTGACCTCGGCCAAGCTGGATGCTGCGCGCATCAAGTCGCGCCTGGCCGACACGGCACCCGAGGCGCAGGAGCGGCTGGCGCATCTGGTGCAGACGTTGAACGCCAGCATTGCGCTGGGGCGCGGCATCATTGAAGACCTTAGGCCCTCTACCCTGTCGACTTTGGGTCTGGTGCCCACCTTGAACATCCTTGCAGAAGACTTCACCAAACAATCCGGAGTGCAAACGCACACCGAGCTGGACACCCTGGCGCTGGATGCAAAAACCGAGCTGGTGATCTACCGGCTGGTGCAGGAGGCTATCAACAACCTCTCCAAATATGCACATGCTGGTCAGGTGTGGATTTCGATGCGCGCCGAGGCTGATTTGGTGCACGTGTCGGTGCGCGACGATGGTCAGGGCTTTGACGCCAGCACCCCTGCGCGTTCCGCATTCGGTCTCGTAGGCATGCGCTTTCGGGTCGAAGCGGCAGGCGGCAGCATGAGAGTGATTTCATCACCAGGCGAGGGCACCGAGCTGCGCGTGACCTTGCCACTGACGGGAGTCGTCAGTTGATCGTGCATTGAAGTGCTCCTCAATTAATAGCTGCTTGAGCAGTTTTTATAGGGGCGAAAGACCGATTTGGCTTGAAACGTCGAAGCACTTGGAGCGCTCGGAACGCGTAACTGCTCAAGTCGCAGCGCCGTCCCTTACTCCGTCCCTTCTTCAGGGGAAAGTTGGGATGGGGACTTTCGGTCAGCCACAACTAACCTGACGCAAAGCCGACACACCCCCAGGCGGCGCGGTGAACAGGCGTCGACTTGCGCGTGCCCCATCCCTGCCTTCCCTAGCGGACATAGGTATCTACACATCATGGGTACTTGCACATCTTTTTTTCCATTTCGGCCAAACGGAAAGGGCCTTGCTCCCAGCGGGGCAACGGGTGGCTTGTATCCGCCTGAACAGTTACCGAAATTTAAGTGTTTCAAGGCTCCAGCCCTTGTAGATATTGCTCAAACAGCTATCAATTCAGGAGTGCTTCACACCACCATTACAAAGCAGCTGGACGTGTCCAGCTCCTGCCACGTCACCGCTTGCCCCACGCGCAGCGTCTGCGCAGAGTCGTTCGCGGATTGTTCCAGCGCACCCGCTTCGTCTCCACGAACCAGGATAAAGCGCAGAGAACGGGTGCCGCGTATCAGGGTGATCTCGGCGCGTGACCACTGGACGGGCAGACACGGTGTCAGGCTGATGTGGTGGGAGGTTTGGCACACGCCAAAAAGGGCTTCAACGGCAGCGCGGTGCATCCAGGCGGCTGCGCCGGTGTACCAGCTCCAGCCCCCACGCCCCACATAAGGCGGTTGGGTGTACACATCGCCTGCCATGACGTAAGGCTCCAGGCCGTAGGCGGCACCGCGTGTGGGGTGAGCCGTGCGGTGCGCGGGGCTAAGGTAGGTGAAGTAGCGGTAGGGAAGCGAGTCGTCGTCTGTGGCCACTTTGCCCTGAAATTGCGCCTGGGCCATCAAGGCCCACACACCCGCATGCGCATATTGCCCACCATTTTCACGCACACCAGGCGGGTAGGCCTGGATATAACCGGCGCTGGGCTGCGCATGCGCCAGTGGCGGATCCAGCAGCTTGATCAAACCCGCCTCGTCGTCAACCAGGTGGGTTTGCATGGATGCCAGCGCCGTACGTTGCCGCTCTAACGACGCCGCTCCCGACAGCACCGACCAGGCCTGCGCGATCAGGTCAATGCGGCACTCGGTGTTCGCGTGCGAGCCCAGCGGCTGGCCATCGTCGAAAAAGGCGCGCTTGAACCACTCGCCGTCCCACGCGTGGCCATCCAGAGCTGCACGCCAGCCGACCGCCGCTTCCTCCCAGCGGGCAACCCGCGCCACATCGCCACGTGAGCGCGCCAGCGGCACAAAGTCTGCCACCAGCTTGCATGAAAACCAGGCCAGCCAGACCGACTCGCCCCGGCCTTCGTGGCCCACCCGGTTCATGCCGTCATTCCAGTCGCCCGTGCCCATCAACGGCAGGCCGTGGATCCCCACGCGCAAGCTATGGTCCAGCGTGCGAGCCGCGTGCTCGTACACACTGGCGACTTCCAGACTGATGCGTGGCGTTTCATAAATATCTTCCGCGCCCTCAGGAATCTCCGAGCCCTCGAGAAACGGCACGGGCTCATCCAACAAGCTGTTGTCACCCGTGGCGCGCAGGTAGTGCAGCAAGGCATGCGCAAGCCATAACAAATCGTCCGAGAAATGGGTGCGCACGCCGGCACCGCCGGGCGCGTGCCACCAGTGCTGTACGTCGCCGGCCGCAAACTGGCGTGAAGCGCACAGCACGATCTGCTCGCGCAACATCACAGGGGCCGCCCAGGCCAGCGCCATTGCATCCTGCAATTGATCGCGAAAGCCGGTGGCCCCGCCCGCCTGATAGAAACCCGCTTTGGCCCACAAGCGGCACGAAACCGTCTGATACAGCAGCCAGCGATTCACCAGCGCGTCAAACAACGGGTCGGGTGTCTTGACTTGCGTGGCACCCAGCAGCGCATCCCAGCTTTGGCGCACTTGCGCCAACCGGGTGGCGGGCGCTATGAGCGCCTCGCGCACAGCCAGTTCTCCCGCAGCATCGGGGTTGGCGGCATAACCCATCAAAAACACACGCTGCGCAGATTGCCCAGCGGGCAGCAGCACCAGCCGGGTGGCCAGCGCCGCGCACGGGTCTAGACCCACGCCTGTCTGGCGACCAAAGTGGTCAGGGACCACCCAATGGCCGCGTGCGTCCCAGCACTCTCGCCGGTCACAGGTGAAGTCGTCCTCTTCGCCCGGCGGTGTCGCCAGCGCCCAAAACGCTGTACCACCGCCAAAACCATCAGTGTGCTCCAGCTGGGTGCACAACAGCAGCGAGAGTTGCTGCTCTCCCTGTTGTCGATTCGTCAAACGTTGGCGGCGGTGCTGGGTTTGTGTGGTGAAGCGGTCCGCTGCACGGCTACCCATGAGCCACTGCGCCACGCCAATCAAACGCAGCCGCTGGGCGGTGCTGCCCAGGTTCATCAGATCAATGGCGATGTGCTTGACGCTGGTCAGCGAATCCACACACCAGCTGATGGTGACCTGCACGTCCCCTGCCCGATGGGTAATGACGCTGTAACCCTGCCCGTGTACCACCCGCTGGGAGTGGGTGGTGCCTGGATGCGCTGCATGTTGCGTCACGTTTCCCAATTGCCACAGCTGTTGGGTGTTGCAGTCCTGAAGCAGGAAGAGTTCGGCAGGCGGATCGGTGACCGGGTCGTTAGACCAGGCAGTGATCTGGTTGAGTCGGCTGTTGCGCGCCCAGGTATAGCCACTGGCCACTTCAGACAACTGCGCACCAAAACCGGCATTGGCCAGCACATTGATCCACGGGCGCGTGGGGCGCTGACCATCGACGTCGAACGAAAACTCGCCCCCGTCTGCTGCAAAGCGGCCGCGCGGCACGGCGTTTTGCGGTAAGGCCGGTTGAGCCATCGATAGAGCGCCCGGCCCCTGCCTGTGCACCAGGGCAGACGTGGCCACGCGCTGGCGCTGCGCCAGGCTGTACTCGTGCCATTCAGCCAGGTCTTCTACATGGTGATGTAGCGGGCGGCCATCAGCCGAAAAACGGGCACGCGCCAGGTGCTGGAGCGTGCTCATCTCGCCGGTACTCAGCTCATTGCGTCGCAGCACGTACATCGCCGTCGGGTTTGCAGCATCCGTTTGCGATTCGGCGTCCACCCGGTGACGCTCACGCAAAGCCACCAGCTCACGGTGCAGTGTGTCCTGATAGGAAGTCGCTTGCAAGTTCACCACCACCATATCGCAGCCCACGCCGCCCCAGGCCCAGATGCGCAGCGCCTGCGCCAGGGTGCGCAGCAAGCCGAGCGCTTCCTGGCTGCTGGCAAATACCAGAATCAGAGGCCGCTCCCCCGACATGCCGAATCGCCACAGCAAACGCCGGTCGCACAGATCTGAAGGTCGCGTAGAGGTTGAAGCCACCCCATGATTCATGTCGCTGCCTGGCGTCACCGACCACAGCGCCGTGTTCAGTCGCGCCATGCCCTGCACCAGACAGCTGGTCAGTTGTTGAACCGCAGCAAAGTTGGCTGCACTCATGGGCATGGCACGCAGGCGTATGCCCGCCAATGTGGCTGACATGAGCGAGGCTCGCTGCACATGGCTGGGCTGGCGGTATTTATCAATGACTGCACGCAGGGTGGTGCGGTCGTTGCTCGCGGCGGTGGCAAACGTCAGGCTGGCTTTTGCGCCGGGGGCCAGGCGCAGCCGCACAGCCAGCACACACACGGGGTCGAGTCCGGT
>JAYUXO010000007.1:0-5817 GCA_043753505.1 Comamonadaceae bacterium | reverse complement strand
TGGCGTGCATGACCAGTTCCACGAACTCAGGGTGTCGGAACTGGCGAATGCTGACGTTCACAGCTATGCTGAGCGAAGCCGTCTCAGGGCGCAGCGCCCACAGGGCTAATTGGTTACAAGCTGTCTCCAACACCCACTGGCCCAGCGACATGATCAGCCCGCTTTCTTCGGCATGTGCAATGAACTCATCCGGCATCACGATCCCACGTTGTGGATGCCGCCAGCGCAACAGCGCCTCTACCCCGACCATCGCACCCACGGGCCCGACTTGTGGCTGGTAGTGCAGTAGAAATTCCTGGTCACGGAGGCCCTGGCGCAAATCCACACTGAGAGCCGCCTGGGTGGTTGCATGAGCCTGCATGCCCGGATCAAAAAAGCACAAGCCGTCTCGACCTGCTGCTTTGGCCTGGTACATCGCCAGGTCGGCTTGTTTGAGCAGGTCTTCAATGCTGTCGTCGTGCTGGCTGAAAGCGGTGATGCCAATGCTGCAGGTGCCGTGGTGCGCATGGCCACCCAGGTTGTACGGTTCGCTGAGCGAAGCCCGAATGGCTTCGCCCACTGTGCGGGCAACAGCTTTGGCGGTCTCGGGCTGGTTACCCAGATCTTCCAACATCACCACAAACTCGTCTCCACCCAGGCGGGCCACGGTGTCGCCCTGACGCACACAAGACAACAAACGGGCGGCGACCCGTTTAAGCAGCAAGTCACCTTTGGAGTGTCCCATCGTGTCATTCAGGAGCTTGAAGTAATCCAGATCAATGAACATCAAGGCACCGATGTGAGGGTGTGCATGCTCTTGCGACAGGGCATGCCTCAGCCGACTGAGCAACAGCTGGCGATTGGGTAATTGGGTCAAGGCGTCATAAAAAGCCAAATGCTCGATCTCGTCGTCAGCTGCTTTGCGGTCGGTGATGTCGCGACCCACAGCAATCCAGTGTGTCAACCCACGGCCTAGCGAGTCCACCGGCATGATTTCCAGCTCCAGCAGAAAACGCTGGCCGTTTTTTCGGTAATTGACAAGTTCAGCGCGCACCGGCTGCGCGTTCTCAAGCGCCAGGCGAATGCGGTCCAGCTCATTTCGCTGCGTCAATGGCCCCTGCAACATACGTGGCGACTGGCCCAATACCTCCTCGCGACGGTAACCGGTGTTGCGTTCAAACGCATCGTTGACAAAAACAATGCAAGGCCCCGGCTCATTCAGGGAGCCTGCCTCGGTAATCAGCACGATGTCGTTCATCCGTGATATGCAGGTTTGAAGCAGCAACAGCTGCTCTTGCGACTGTCTGCGGTCGCTCACGTCGCGCAGATACAGGGCGAGACCTTCGTCAAACGGATGGGCACGCATTTCCAGCCAAACGCCAAGCCGGGGAAAGAACGCTTCAAACACCACCACATCGTCGCCAGCCAATGCCGCCATGATCTCTTTGTGCAACCGCCCGCCCGCCTGATCCAGAATAAGCCAGATGCTTTGCCCCAACAACTGCCTGCCGGTGCTGTTAATCAATATCTGGCAGGCCGGATTGATAAAGGTAAAGCAGCCTTGCGGGTCCAGTGTGGCGAAGGCCTCGCCGATGCTGGCCAGTGTGGAGCCCAGCCGCAGGGTGACCGCCACAGAGGCCTGTTGCGCATGTACCGATTGCGTCACGTCTTGCAGCACGCCATGCATGGCCACAACGTGGCCGTCACGGTTGCATTGGGCCTGGCCTGTCAGTCGCACCCAGATGCGGCGCCAGCGAGAAGTTGTCACCTGTGCCTGCTCCTGAAAAGGCGTCGCACCTGCCAGGCAAGCATCCAGTGCGCACGCCAACTGCAAATGCGTTTCAGGCGAGGTCAAACCCGCAACGTACTGAAGGCTTGGATTTGCGCCTGTCGGCAAATCCAGCAGTGAAGCGATAGGCCCGTTCCAGGTCATGCGCCAATCAGGCAGCTCTAACTCCCAGGTGTAGGCGCCTGTCACGTGTAACAACAGGTCACGCAATGCATGCCTACCGGGGCTGGGTTTGCGTTGTGAGATGGCGTCAGGTGTGGGTTGTAAGGAAGGTATCACGTAAGCAAACAGCTCATTAAACACGGCTGAACACCGATACAGACAGCTTACGCCGCGAATACATAAACGGGTGTTCGCTAACGCACAGACGTACGTATCGAGCTAACTGAAACTCACTATCAGCACTGCTTCGTTACGTAAGGCTGTTGCATTTGCGCCTTATTCATTCCGTCATCCATTTCCAGAAAGCCCCGCATGAACCACCCTTTGGAACAACTTAGAAATTGCACTGACATTGCCACTTTGCGGCCTGCCCTGCACTCAATCTGTAATGAGTATGGCGGCGTTTCCCGGTTGGACATACTGCCTGCCCGCCACGCCGGGAAGCAGCAGGCACTGTGCTTTTTGCGTATGAATTCGCACGAAGAAGAAGAGCGATTAATGTCAGCTTTGGGGGTTGGGCGCTTTGCGGGTGATCTGGTGGTAGTGGTTGATATGCAAAGCGTTGTGGCTTCCGCTGGCGCGACCGCCTGATTGCACGAACATGTGCCGCATTCTTATCATTTCGGGTACCCGTCCAGAAATTATCAAGCTGGCACCTGTGTACCACGCGCTTCGCAGCGCTGGATGGGCGCAGGTCAGCTGGCTGCACACCGGCCAGCATGGCGAAATGGCCAGCCAGATTCTTGCCTGCTTTGACATCACGCCGGATATCACGCTAAGCCGAAAGGGCAGCAGCCTCGGCGATTTCAGTGCGGGCTGTCGACAACAGTTAGAGAATGTGATGACTGCACAACCCTGGTCACTTGTAATCGTGCAAGGAGACACCGAAAGCGCGTTTCAAGGTTCACTGGCGGCGTTTTACAACGGCATTCCGCTGGCCCATGTGGAGGCTGGTCTGCGCACCTACGACCTGAACCGCCCTTTTCCCGAAGAAGGTCTTCGCCAGATGATTTCCCGGTTAGCGCAATTTCACTTTGCGCCCACCGGTCGTTCGCAATTTGCGTTGCACGCCGAAGGTATTGCAGCAGACCAGGTTCACATGACGGGCAACACCGTGATTGACGCCCAGCAGTGGGCGTGTGCGCGCCACGGCGTCAAGCGGTGCGAACCTGGACGCGGCCACCTGTTGGTGACGGTGCACCGCCGAGAAAACTGGGGGCATGACGTGGCCGAAATTTGCCACGCCCTTGCCGAGCTTGCTGCTGGTATGCCGAATTTGCAGATTGTGTTTCCGGTGCATTTGAACCCCGTGATCCAGGGGCCAGTGCACAAAATTCTGGGCGACATTGCAAACGTCAAACTGTGCCCTCCGCTGGACTACACCGAAATGCAGCAGGCACTAGCTGACGCCTGTCTGTTGCTAACCGATTCGGGTGGCCTGCAGGAGGAGGCGCCGACGTTTGGGGTGCCGGTACTCGTGCTGCGCGAGGAAACCGAGCGACCAGAGGCGGTTGAAGCGGGTTGCGCCCTTTTGATTGGCTCCAGTCGCCACGCCATCGTGACCGAAACCACCCGGTTGTTGGCGGATAAAGCAGCTTACTTGCGCATGGCGCAGGCCGGCAACCCGTTTGGCGATGGAGCTGCATCTCGCCGCATTGCCGACGTGCTGGCCGGTCATTTTTCGGTTGCGTCGGCACAGTCTGAGCTGATGAATGCCTGAATCAGGCTAACTAAAAAATCAATATGCAACCCTCATTCCAGACCGACCCCATCGCCGGGGCAATGGCTATGCTGTTGGTGGTCATCGTGCTGATCATGACGTTGTACGGTATTCGGCACTTCATGTTCACCATGAACCGCTTGATGGGCCGACAGCGCCATCCCTACATCGACATCGCCGTAGCCCAATGGCCAGTACTCACCGTATTCATTGCTGCACACAATGAAGAGAAGGTCATTGCTGGCTGCATTGAGGCGTTGTTAAACACCGACTATCCGGCTGAGAGGCTGAAGATCATTCCGGTCAATGACCGCTCCAGCGACAGCACGGCGGCCATCATTGACCGATATGCGGCGCTGCACCCGGCTGTGATTTATCCGTTTCACCGCAGCAGCGGCAAGGCGGGTAAATCAGCGGCGCTAAAAGACGCATTGGTGCATGCCCAAGGCGACGTTGCCATCATTTTTGATGCGGACTACGTGCCTGGTAAAGGGTTGCTGAAACAACTCGTTGCGCCATTTTTTGATCCCGAAGTAGGCGCGGTTATGGGACGTGTGGTTCCGGTCAACAGCGGTGCCAACCTGTTGACACGCCTGCTCGACCTGGAACGCTCGGCTGGTTACCAGGTCGATCAACAGGCTCGCATGAACATGAATTTGCTGCCGCAGTACGGCGGTACGGTGGGCGGTATCCGCTTGTCGGCCGTTAAGGCAGTGGGTGGCTGGCACGATGACACGCTTGCTGAAGATACCGACATCACCTTCCGGTTGATGTTCAGCGGCTGGAAAACGGTTTACACCAACCGGTCTGAATGTTACGAAGAAGTGCCCGAAGACTGGGCAGTGCGCATCAAGCAGGTCTCACGCTGGGCCAAAGGGCACAACCAGGTGATGGCGCGCTATTGGTTGCAGTTCGCCAGGAGCAAATATTTGACGTCTGGCCAGCGGATTGACGGCCTGTTGCTGTTGTTCGTGTTCGTTATTCCGCTGGTCATGCTGACCGGTTGGGCCCTGGCACTGGGTCTTTATTTTCTGGACGCCAGTGCCTTGGTGTCCGCACTGATACCGGTGTTTGCGCTGATGGCTTACGGCACGCTCGGCAATTTCGCTGCATTCTTTGAAATTGTGGTTGCGGTGCTCATTGACGGTAACCGGCGGCGCCTGCGTTTGCTGCCGTTCAACATGCTGGGCTTCATGGTGAGTCTGTTTGCGATTTCTGGAGCGGTGTGGAGCCTTCTGATGGACAGCCTGTTCAAACGAGAGATGGTCTGGGACAAAACCGTGCGTTACCGGCAGGGAACTACCAAATGACGCCTGATAACTCGCTGACTTATCTTGCATTTGCGCTGGTGTGCCTGCTGTTGTTGACAGCGCCTTTTGTGCCAGCCCTTCGCGAGTGGCTACATCCCACCGACGTCGCGGCGCTTCGTGTGCTACCCGACTACAGCAACGACATTGACCACTTTGCACGACGACTGCATGCCGACGTGCAGGCCCGTCTGGGTACTGGAGTCGCTACCGGCTTTGAAGAATTTTCGATAGTCAGTGAGCCAGCGACCCAAATGGATTGGTCAAGTGCAACCATGCGATTACTTGCCGACGGTGATATTGATGTGTTGAATGCCATCAACTGCGTGCAACCCCTGTATGTCCAAGGCTCGGTACGCACAGGTCCCGGCTCGGCCTTTACGGCGCTGTACGCAACCGGCGATATTGAGTTAGGCGCTGACAGCATAGTTAAAAATTGGGCCCACGCCGATGGAATTGTGCGAATGCGAGGGCACAGCGCAGCGTTGCGGCGCGTGTCGGCAGGCGAGGCAATTGAGCTGGGGCATGAAACCTGGTTTGAGCGGTTGCAGGCGCCGTCATTGCGATTCGGCTCGTGCTCGCCGGTTCGTCGCCTCACGGAGCATTCACCCCGTATGTCTGCGAGCCTGGCCGATCTGCCAGGCGTCATTGTTCAAACGCCTGATCTGTATATGGTGCGGGGTGACTGCAATTTACCGGCGGACAGCTTTTATGAGGGCTCACTGGTCGTCACGGGTTTTCTGGTGATGGGTGAAAGAAGCGTTTTAAAGGGCGATATAAAAGCCCGAGAAGGCGTCAGCATCGGTCCCGGCTGCGAGGTGCATGGTGCGGTCACGTGCGAGAAACGAATTTACATTTTT
>JAYUXO010000006.1:0-5820 GCA_043753505.1 Comamonadaceae bacterium | reverse complement strand
CCTGCACAAAAAAGTCCACCCAAAACAACGAGAGCCGCGCGCATGAATCCCCACCTCAGCCGAACCTGGTTTGGCATCAAAGCCAGGTTTCCCGGCATGTTTAATTTGAACGATCCGCAATGGGGTCGCAAAGACGATGCGGCTAATGGCGACAAGACCGGCGGCGGCAACGATGCAACGCCGCCACCGGCTTCACCAGCCCCTGCACCTGCAGACGACCGTCGGCCCCCAAGTCCACGTGGCAACAACCAGGGTCCACCGGATCTGGACGAACTCTGGCGGGATCTGAACCGAAAAATAAACGGACTGTTTGGCGGAAAAAACAATGGTCGGCGTCCTGAGTCAAACGGCCCTGGTGGTTCCGGCGGCGGTTTTCAACCCGATATGAAGAGCGCAGGCATCGGTGCCAGCATCGTGTTGGGCTTGGCTGTATTGATCTGGCTTGGCTCTGGTTTTTTCATCGTGCAAGAGGGTCAGCAAGCTGTCATCACGCAGTTTGGCAAATACAAATCGACCGTTGGTGCCGGTTTCAACTGGCGCATGCCTTACCCCGTGCAGCGCCACGAACTGGTGTTCGTCACGCAGATCCGATCAGTCGATGTGGGGCGCGACAACGTGATCAAAACCACGGGGTTGCGTGAATCGGCCATGTTGACTGAAGATGAGAACATCGTTGAAATCAAGTTTGCCGTGCAGTACCGACTGACCGACGCACGTGCCTTCCTGTTTGAAAGCAAAAATCCGGCAGACGCAGTGGTGCAAGCCGCTGAAACGGCCGTGCGCGAAGTGGTGGGCCAGATGAAGATGGATTCGGCACTGGCTGAGGAACGCGACCAGATTGCGGTGCGTGTCCGCAAGCTGATGCAAACCATCCTGGACCGGTACAAGGTGGGTATTGAAGTGGTGGGCATCAACTTGCAGCAAGGCGGCGTGCGCCCCCCCGAGCAAGTGCAAACCGCATTTGACGATGTGCTGAAAGCGGGGCAGGAACGTGAACGCGCGAAAAACGAAGCGCAGGCCTATGCGAACGAAGTCATTCCGCGCGCAGTGGGTTCAGCGTCGCGTTTGATGGAGGAAGCCGAGGGTTACAAGGCACGTATCGTGGCGCAGGCGCAAGGTGACGCGCAACGCTTTCGCTCGGTGTTGACCGAATACCAGAAAGCCCCGCAGGTCACCCGTGACCGCATGTACCTGGACACCATGCAACAGGTTTATAGCAACGTGACGAAGGTGATGGTCGAATCTCGCCAGGGCTCCAACATGCTGTATCTGCCGCTCGACAAAATCATGAGCCAGGTGTCGCAAGGTGGTGCGGCTGAAGTGCCTGCCTCAGCCGCACCAGCAGCCCCCGCGCTGCCTGCCGCGTTACCCGATGCCCGCGCCCGCGACGGACGCACCCGTGAGCGTGACTCGCGTTAGTAGGTAGCAAAATTATCATGAACAAAATCGGACTCATCGTTACCGCGTTGCTGGTCGTTCTGGGCTTGAGCAGCTCCATGCTTTTTGTGGTGGATCAACGCCAGTTTGGCGTGCTGTATGCGCTGGGGCAGATCAAGGAAGTGATCACCGAACCTGGCCTGAACTGGAAGCTGCCAGCACCGCTGCAAAACGTGACGTATATCGACAAACGCCTGCTCACCCTGGACAGCCAGGACACCGAACCCATGCTGACGGCGGAAAAGCAACGTGTGGTGATCGACTGGTATGTGCGCTGGCGCATCACCGATCCAGGGGAGTACATCCGCAATGTCGGTCTGGATGAAAGCGCAGGTGCCAATCAGCTGAACCGTGTGGTGCGAAATGCGTTCCAGGAAGAGATCAACAAGCGTACGGTGAAAGACATTCTTTCCCTCAAGCGCGAAGCCTTGATGGCCGACGTGAAAGTTGCTGTGCTGGAAGTGGTCAAGGGTGCCAAGCCTTGGGGTGTGGACGTTGTCGACGTGCGCATCACGCGGGCCGACTATGTTGACGCGATCACTGAGTCGGTGTACCGCCGCATGGAAGCCGAGCGCAAGCGGGTAGCTAACGAGTTGCGTTCGACAGGCGGTGCAGAGGGCGAAAAAATTCGCGCCGACGCCGACCGCCAGCGGGAGGTGACCGTTGCCAACGCTTACCGCGACGCTCAAAAAGTCAAAGGTGAGGGCGACGCACAAGCCGCTGCAATCTACGCCGAGGCATTTGGCCGCGACCCGCAGTTTGCGCAGTTTTACCGAAGCCTGGAAGCCTACAAATCCAGCTTTAACAAAAAGGGTGATGTGATGGTGGTTGACCCTTCATCGTCTGAATTCTTCAAGGCTTTCCGTGGAAACGGCGGCGGCAATGCAGCGGCACCTGCCGTACCTGCGCGCAGATAGCACAGTAGATGAGCGGCGATTGGCTATGGGCAGCCTTGGCGCTGGTGTTGGTAGTTGAAGGACTTTTACCGTCCTTGTCCCCTACCGCATGGCGGCAAATGTTCATTCGGTTGTTGGCTCTGCAGGACGGACAAATTCGTTTCTTCGGTTTATGTAGCGTGCTGCTGGGTCTGCTTCTTTTATGGCTGGTGACGTGAGTCTGATACCAGCCCGCCGCTAAACTATTTACTTCTCCCAACGTTGCTTAAAAACATGTCCGCCTGGTCACCCTGGCTATTGCCGGATCACATTGCCGATGTGTTGCCTTCAGAGGCACGGCACATCGAAGACCTGCGGCGCGATCTGCTTGATACCGCCCGACGTTATGGCTACGAACTGGTCATGCCGCCGCTGGTAGAGCACCTGGAGTCGCTGCTTACAGGCACAGGCCAAGCGCTGGATTTGCAAACTTTCAAGCTGGTGGACCAACTGTCTGGCCGCATGATGGGCGTGCGGGCTGACACCACACCGCAGGTTGCACGTATTGACGGGCACCTGTTGAACCGCCAGGGCGTAGCCCGTTTGTGCTACTGCGGCCCGGTGCTGCACACCCGCCCGAGTCGCCCGCACGCCACCCGCGAGCCCTTGCAGCTGGGCGCTGAAATTTATGGTCACGGGGGCCTGGAAGCCGATCTGGAAAGCCTGTTGCTGGCGCTGGACTGCCTGCAAGACGCGCATGTGCAAGGCGTGCGTTGCGATCTGGCCCATGCGGGCGTGGTGCAGGCGGTGCTGTCAGGCGTTGACGATGCGCTACGTGCCGACATTCACGCCGCGCTGGCCGCCAAAGATCTGAGTACGCTTGCCCGGATCACGCATGGGATGCCCGCTACATCGCGTCAGGCGCTGCTGGCGCTCGTGAATCTCTATGGCGAAGTACCGGACGTGCTGGTTGATGCCGAAAAAGCCCTCAAGCCCTTTCCGGATGCGCTCAAGGCGCTATCAGATTTGAAGTGGCTGACCGAGCAGTTGGTTCAGCAACTTCCAAGCGTAGCGCTCAGCATGGACCTGGCCGACCTGCGCGGCTATGCCTACTACAGCGGTACCCGCTTTGCCATGTACGCCCCCGGCGCAGCTGATGCGCTGGTGCGCGGCGGTCGCTACGACGGTGTGGGTGCTGCGTTTGACCACCAGCATGCACGCAACCGCCCGGCGGTGGGCTTCAGCCTGGACTTGCGCGAGCTGGTGGGCGTGGTCGCCAAACGCCCGCTGCGCGCCGCCATTCGTGCGCCTTGGCCAACGGGTGGAGATGCCCAAGCCCTGCGGGACGCGATTGCAGGTCTGCGCGACAACGGCGAAACCGTGGTGTGCGTGCTGCCAGGTCACGAGCACGAAATTGACGAGTTCCATTGCGACCGGCAGCTGGTTTCCGTTGATGGGCAATGGGCTGTACAAATTCTATGAACGCGGGTGCAGGACGCAGAGTTCGCAAAAGCTACGCAGAAATCGCAGAAATCGCAGAAAAACAGCCAGAATTTTTTGCATTTCTTCTCCGCTTTTTGCGTAACCTCTGCGGCTTCTGCGTCCTTGGCTTCAATCCCCTCTTAAACCCTAACTTCACATGAACAACACAACTGGACGCAACGTGGTCGTCGTCGGTACCCAATGGGGTGACGAGGGCAAGGGCAAACTGGTTGACTGGTTGACCGAAATGGCGCAGGGCGTGGTTCGGTTTCAGGGCGGCCACAACGCGGGCCATACCCTGGTTATCAATGGTGTGAAAACCGCGCTACATCTGATTCCCAGCGGCATCATGCGGCCCGGTGTGAAGTGCTACATCGGCAATGGTGTGGTGCTGTCGGCGGCCAAGCTGTTTGAAGAAATTGAGGGTCTTGAAAAAGCCGGTGTCGACGTGCGCTCGCGCCTGCGCATCTCCGAGGCCTGCCCACTCATCCTGCCGTTTCATGCGGCGCTGGACATTGCACGTGAGGCCGCGCGTGAGCAGGGCGGCATCGAAAAAATCGGCACCACGGGCCGTGGCATCGGCCCCGCCTACGAAGACAAAGTGGCCCGCCGCGCGCTGCGCGTGCAAGACCTCAAGCACCCCGAGCGTTTTGCCGTCAAGCTGCGCGAGGTGTTGTCTCTGCATAACCATGTGCTGACCACTTATCTGAACGCGCCTGCCATTGAATTCGAGCCGGTCTACGCCGACGCGATGCGACACGCTGAACTGCTCAAGCCCATGATGGCCGACGTCTCGCGCGAGCTGAATGAAGCGCATAAAAACGGTGCCAATCTGCTGTTTGAAGGTGCCCAGGGCACTTTGCTCGACGTGGACCACGGCACTTACCCGTATGTGACCTCCAGCAACTGCGTAGCGGGCAATGCCGCAGCAGGTGCGGGCGTGGGTCCAGGGCTGCTGCACTACATACTGGGCATCACCAAGGCTTACTGCACCCGCGTCGGCGGCGGGCCCTTTCCCACCGAGCTGGACTGGGCGACCCCTGGCACCGTGGGCTACCACTTGAGCACGGTGGGCGCTGAAAAAGGTGTGACGACCGGGCGCTACCGCCGCTGCGGCTGGTTTGATGCGGCGTTGCTCAAACGCTCGGCCCAGGTCAATGGTCTGTCGGGCCTGTGCATCACCAAGCTGGACGTGCTGGATGGCATTGCCGAACTGCAAATCTGTACCGGCTACCAGCTGGACGGCGAGTTAACGGACATCCTGCCCATGGGCGCTGACGACATTGCGCGCTGCGTGCCGGTTTACGAAGTGATGCAAGGCTGGACTGACAGCACGGTCGGCATCACGCAATATGAGCAGTTGCCCGTGAATGCACGGCTGTACTTGCAGCGCATCGAGCAGGTGACCGGTGTGCCGATTCATTTGGTGTCCACCAGTCCGGACCGGGACCACACCATCATGAAGCGACACCCGTATTTGCCGGATTGATTTATATAAAATCGGTCTGTAGCCCTAGTAAATACTGCTCAAGCAGCTATCAATTCAGGAGTATTCAAGTATGTTGACGGAAGACGGCAAACACCTTTACGTGAGCTACGACGAGTACCACAACCTGATCGAGAAGCTGGCCATCAAGATTCACCAGTCGGATTGGCAATTCGACACCATCCTGTGCCTGGCCAGAGGCGGCATGCGCCCCGGTGACATCCTCAGCCGGATCTTTAACAAGCCGCTGGCCATCATGTCCACCAGCTCGTATCGCGCAGAAGCGGGAACGGTGCAAGGACATTTGGACATTGCGCGCTACATCACCACACCCAAGGGCGAAATTGCCGGCAAGGTGTTGCTGGTGGATGACCTGGCTGACTCGGGCAAAACGCTGGTGGCCGTCATCGACATGCTGCGCAAAGGCTACGCGCCGATTACCGAGCTGCGCAGCGCGGTGATCTGGACCAAGGGTGTTTCCAGCTTCACGCCCGACTACTCAGTGGAGTTTCTGCCCAGCAACCCCTGGATTCACCAGCC
>JAYUXO010000005.1:0-5841 GCA_043753505.1 Comamonadaceae bacterium | reverse complement strand
CGGCGATTTATCGCCAGTTTTTGAAAGACATGAGCGCTCACCTGCGCGCATTTTTGCGTCGGCGGCTGATGGCCTATCCCGATGATGTCGAGGATCTTGTGCAAGAAACCCTGTTGGCATTGCATACACAGCGCCACACCTACCGGCCTGAAATACCGCTGACAGCGTGGGCGCACGCGATTGCGCGTTACAAGCTGATCGACTTTTTGCGTGCCCGCTCCACCCGCGAAGCCCTGCATGACCCGATTGACGATGAAATGGAGCTGGTAGCCAGCTCGGACACCGACGCCGCCATGGCCCGGCGCGACTTGAACATGCTGCTGAACACCTTGCCCGACCGCCACCGTCTGCCCATCGTGCATGTCAAGCTGCAAGGGTTGTCGGTGGCCGAGGCCGCGCAATTGACCGGCATGTCCGAGTCCGCCGTAAAGGTGGGCGTGCACCGCGGCCTGAAAGCGCTCGCCGCCAGATTGAAAACCGATGTGTCAGGAGTGACCTCATGAAAACCGACGATCTGATTGCCATGCTGGCTACTGGCACAACGGCCGTGGACCGCTCAGGTGACGCCCGCCGAAATGCAGCGCAGTTGGTCCTGGGTGCAGCCCTTGCGCTTGTCCTGACGTGGGCCCTGTTTGGTCCGCGTAGCGACCTCGCTCAGGCAGTTGTGTTGCCGATGTTCAGCTTCAAGCTGCTGTTCACGGCATCTCTGGCTGGTGCCAGTTTGTGGGCGCTGCATCGTCTGGCGGTGCCCGGCAGCCCCACACGCCGCTTGCCCCTGGCCGTGGCGGTGCCGGTATTGGTGGTGTGGGCCGGGGCCGTGCTGGCGCTGTTCACCACGCAGCGCGATACCTGGAACGCTCAGCTGATGGGCAGCTCCTGGGCGCAATGCCCGCTGAACATTGCACTGCTGGCAGTCCCTGCATTGTGGCTGACCCTGCACGGCTTGAAAAACGCCGCGCCAATTCATCTGCGGTCAGCGGGCGCCGCCGCGGGATTGTTTGCGGGTGCGGTGGCGGCGTTTGCCTACACCTGGCACTGCCCGGAAATGGGTGTGCCTTTCCTGGCGGTTTGGTATGTGCTGGGCATGGCCACACCGACGGCAGTCGGTGCTTGCCTGGGGCCTCGGGTCTTGCGTTGGTGAAGTACGCAAAAATTCAAGCGAAATTGACAGAAAGTTGGCTAGCTGCCAGCGCGCGAGGCAGACGCAGCCGGAATGGGCGCTGACGTGACAACCCCTGGACATTTCTTTTCCACCGAAACTTTCTGGACAGCGTCGTATTCGCCTCTCAAACGGCCGTACTCAGCTTCTTGTGCCTTGGTTCCTCCGAGAGCAAATAGGGCTGGCCAGAAAAGAATCATCCCTACGCCAGCAATTGCCTTGTCGTTCGAAGCTGCCTGATCAAGCCGACCGCCGATTTCGACTACCTTAGACTGAATGCGCTGCGTTTCTGCTCCGAGCTGCGCGCAGTCGTAGGCTTGGTACTGAAGGGGCGACACATAGCTAGATGAAATGTCTTTTGATGCGGTAGCACATCCTGCCAGGGCAATGGAAATTGCTAAAAGCGATACAACTGCGTGTTTCATCAGTTCTCCCTGAAATTAAAAAAAGATTTGGCAGCAGTGAGTTTGTTACTAACTGCTCTCTGATGCTACCAAAAGTTTTTTTCATTTCTAACCACCAACAAACACCGCATTAGCTCAACTCCCGCCGTAACCCCGCCACTCGCGCTGCCACCTCGTCAATATCCAGCGCTTCCTGCGCGTTTGCCAGGTACACCTCCAGATCGATCACCGCCAGAGGCAGGTTGCCTTGCTGCGCATGCGCCAAACCGCGGTCTCGGTATTCGTTCCAGGCGTCGGGTAGCAGGATTACCAGGCGGTTTTGCACGGCGATCAGGCGTTGCCAGTCGGCTTGGGATTGGTGCACTTCTTTCAGGTTACGCAACATGCGGCTGATGATGTCGCGTGGCGGGGCGGCTTGCAGATACAGGCCCAGCGGCACTTCAAAATCACCCACCAGGCCGCTCTTGCGCTTGTAGGGTTCCAGCCGCTCGGCAAGTTCTTCGCGGCTAAGCGACTGGCCGCTAAACGGGTCGATGACGACCTGGCCTTTGGGCAGGTTGACCTTGACCATGAAGTGCCCCGGAAAACCCACGCCGCGTGCATGCAAGCCCAAGCCTTGCGCCAGCTCCAGCCACAGGACGGCCAGCGTGATGGGAATGCCGCGGCGGGTGCGCAGCACGGCGTTCAGGTAGCTGTTGTCGGGGTCGTAGTAGTCATTCACGTTGCCACCAAAACTCAGCTCGCGAAAAAAAAACTGGTTCAGCAGGCGCAGGCGCTGCAAGGCGGCAGCGTCAGCGGGCAGGCGGCGCTTGATGCGGGCCAGCATCTGGTCCACATCGCCCAGCACCTGCTGCATGTCCAGCTCGGGGTATTCGTCTTGCGCCAGACTGGCGGCTGCCTCTAGCAGGGGGAAATGCGCGTCGCTTTGCACCAGTGAGGCGAAATAGTCCAGTGGCGTGGGGGTGTCGTAGCTCAGTTGCATGGTGGTCAGGCCGTCAAAGTCAAAAAGTCATTCACCGCAGAGGCGCAGAGGACCTCGGCGTTCTCTGCGCCTCTGCGGTGATCGAAGTCCGCTTGCGAATTTTGTGTCCTGTTTCGCTTTTTGTCGCCTCAGCGCCGCAGCAGCGCTCGCAGCTTCAACCCCGCTGCCCACAATGCTATGAAATAGATAGCTGCTCCAGCAGTAACTGCAAGGGCTAAAGCCCCAATTCGCTTAAAACCATCGCTTTTCAGCTCAATCCATGGCACCGCATGCCCGGCCCACATCAAAAACAGCGCCAGCAGCGCACTGGCCGCCACCACCTGCAACACAAACAGGCCCCAGCCGGGTAAAGGCTGATAACTGCCCCGGCGGATCAAACCGACCAGCAGCCACAGGGCATTGACCAGTGCGCCGATGCTGATGGACAGGGTCAGCGCCGCATGCTGAAAAATGGGCACTAAAAAGTAGTTCAGCACCTGCGTGATGACCAGCACCGCCAGCGCAATCAGCATCGGTGTGCGCGTGTCTTGGGCTGCAAAAAAGCCCGAGGCCAGCACCTTGATGGCCACCAAACCGAGCAAACCCACGCCGTAGCAGGCCAGCGCCAGCGACACCTGAACCACGTCGCGGTCGGTGAAAGCACCGTAATGAAACAGCGTGGCCACCAGTGGCTTGGCAAAAATCAGCAAGGCCAGGGCGCTGGGCACGCTGGACACCACCACCAGACGCAAGCCCCAATCCAACAGGCCGGAGTATTTGTCCTGATCTTTTGCGGCGCGGGCGGCCGACAGATTCGGAATGAGCACCACGCCCAAGGCCACGCCCAACAAGGCAGTGGGGAACTCCATCAGCCGGTCTGCGTAGTAAATCCAGCTGACGCTGCCGGTGGCCAGGTGGGAGGCGATTTGTGTGTTGATGAGCATGGAAATCTGCGCCACGCTCACACCCAGCAGCGCGGGCAGCATCAGTTTTGCTATGTTTTGTGTAGCTGGTTGAGCAATGGCAGCCTTCACATCAGCCCATTCAAACCCTATTTTTGGAAGCAGCCCCAGGCTTTTGAGCGCCGGAATCTGCACCGCCAGTTGCAGCAAGCCGCCCACCACCACACCCACGGCCAGCAGGTAAATCGGCTCGATGCCCCGCGCTGCAAACCACGGCCCACCCAGCCAGTTGGCCAGCCACAGCGAGGCAATCATGGCCAGGTTCAGCAGCACGGGGGTGGCAGCGGGCACGGCAAAACGCTTGTAAGTGTTGAGCACCCCAGCGGCCAGCGCTACCAGCGACATGAAGGCAATGTAGGGAAACATGATGCGTGTCATGACCACCGCCGCCTGGTAGCTCTGCGGCTCCTGTTGCAGGCCGCTGGCCATGGCCCACACCAGCAGCGGTGCAGCCAGTACGCCCAGCAGGCTTAAAACCAGCACCGTCCAGGCCAGCACCGTGGCAACCGCGTCAATCAGCGTGCGGGTGGCCGCATCGCCATCTTTTTCGCGCGTAGCCGACAGGGCCGGCACAAACGCCTGGCTGAACGCACCTTCGGCAAACAGGCGGCGAAACAGGTTGGGAATACGAAAAGCAACGGTGAAGGCGTCGGTCAATGCCCCGGCACCAAACGTCGCAGCCATCAGCAAATCGCGCGCCAGACCGGTGACGCGCGAGGCCAGTGTGAGCAGGGAGACGGTGGAGGCGGCGCGGAGCAAAGACACGTGGGGATTATTGCACCCTCATTTCAGGAGCCGTCATATAATCGCGGGCTTTGCTGGCAACATCCTCAAACCCTTAAAGGACACTATTCATGGCATCAGCCAAACCCAAAAAGAAGAACCCCCGCCTGGCATCCGGCCGCAAGCGCGTCCGCCAGGACACAAAAATCAACGCCGCCAATACCTCGCTGCGCTCGATGTACCGCACGGCGGTGAAAAACGTCGAGAAAGCCGTGCTGGCCGGTGACAAAACCAAAGCCACCGAGTTTTTCGCCAGGATGCAGTCGGTGGTAGACACCGTGGCCGACAAGGAAATTTTCCACAAAAACAAGGCAGCGCGCGACAAGAGCCGTCTGTCTGCCAAGGTGAAAGCCCTGGCCTTGGCCCCAGCAGCGGCCTGATTCACATCAGCCAACCCAAACGCCTGACGCAACAGCATTCAGGCACCCAGCCCGGAGTGGCCTAGCAATAGACCACACCGCCGTTTGACAACGGTGCGCTGCCAGCAAAAAAAAGCAAAAACCGCCAGAGCGCAAGTTCTGGCGGTTTTTTGTTGGGTCTATTAAAGTTACATCAAAAGATAACTTTCAAGGATTCTCATGCGCACCACACGTTTGCGCAAAGTTGGCGGTTCTGAGATGTTGGCTGTTCTAAAACGCCTGTTGTATTGCCCATCACAAGCGGAGGTGGTTCTGTTCGAACCCTGGGTTTTGCCGTGTCTCCGGCGGATGCAAACACCAAAACGACGGGTGTCATTCGATGCGATCAGCCCCGCGCGGCAGATTTAGCTTCGCGCCAAGGGCGAAAGATTGGAAGTGTGCCGCAATCTGTCGTTGAAGATGCGATGGCTAGGTTAGTGCCGATTTTGAGTTAACCCCGGGTTTGCCTGTCACAACGCATTCACCAACACTTTTAAATGCAGCACCATTAACGCTCAACCACGCCATCCGGCAACAAACAAGCCTCCGTTACCTGCAAGCCGTTGTCCCGCGCAAAGTTCATCACAAAGTCCCAGGCCATCACGTCGGCTTCGCGCAGGTCGGTGTGCACCACTACGCATTTCACGTTACCCATCGCGGTCGGTACGCACCAGGGCGAGTAGCTCAGGTGGCTGCCGGGCACCGCGCCGCCGGGGCGAAAGCTGCTCATGACGCCGGCCAAGCGTTCTGCCCAATCGCTGGGGCGAAAGGTTTTGCCATCCTGGGTCAGGCCTAGGATGAAGACTTCTTTGGCTGTGGAAGAAAGCATGTGTTTGGGTTGAATTGCTGCGCTGCAACAGCTCGTCAATCATACCGGGCTTGCATGACGTGATACGGTAAGTCTTATAGAAGACCTGCCCGAGAGGTGCCCTGCCATCCGCCCCGCAGCCTTGCATCGCTGTAATGCGGAAATATCAAAAGTAAGCCTGCACCCTGCACCTAAAATTCAAACTCAGCGGCCCACCCTGTTTGGGCCGTACTGCTTTTGGAGTACCGCATGAATGCTGCCGTCCCAGCCCTGAAATCGCACGACTTCATTGAAGCCGCCTCGCCCCACACCATGAACACCTATGGCCGCTTGCCGATTGCGCTGAGTCACGGGCAGGGCGTGCGG
>JAYUXO010000004.1:0-2318 GCA_043753505.1 Comamonadaceae bacterium | reverse complement strand
CGTTTCCGCAGTTCGCAGGCGCGGCGTCCGCGTTGTCGGGCTTTTTGCTCACGGTGGTCGCGTTTGGCGTGGGGCTGTGGCTGGGTAAAAGTATTGATGGCACCACGAATGCGCTGGTCTACGGCGTGTGGTTCTGGTCGGCGGTGATTGCGTTTTTTGCGTGGGTGCCGGTGCAAAGATTGCGGGAGCAGGAACGGGTACCGGACGCAGAGAGCGCGAAAGTTACGCAGAAGTCGCAGAAGAACAATCAAAATTTTTGAATGATTTCTGGTTTGAATCCGTTACCCGCCATCTGTCTGGCCGGCCCTACCGCCTCCGGCAAAACCGCTGCCGCATTGGCCATCGCGCAGCGCTGGCCCGCCGAAATTATCAGTGTCGATTCGGCTTTGGTGTACCGGGGCATGGACATTGGCACGGCCAAGCCCAGCGCAGCAGAGCTGACCACGGTGCCACACCACTTGATCAACATCCGCGAGCCCCACCAACCCTACAGTGCAGCTGAATTTGTGACGGACGCGCAAGCCCTGGTGGCCGACATCACCGCACGCGGCAAGCTGGCCTTGCTGGTGGGCGGCACCATGATGTACTTCAAAGCTTTGTTTGACGGGCTGGACGACATGCCCCGCGCCGATCCCACCGTGCGCGCCGAAATAGAAGCCCAGGCCACGGTGCGCGGCTGGCCCGCCCTGCACGCCCAACTGGCGCAGGTTGACCCCATCACCGCAGCCCGATTGGCCCCGGGTGACAGCCAGCGCATTCAGCGGGCGCTGGAGGTATTCACGGTATCGGGCAAGCCCTTGTCCAGCTTTCAATCGCGTGCATCGAATCATTCAGACGCTATAAAATATATAGCTGCTCCAGCAGTATCTACAAGGGCTAAAGTGCTTTTTTCATTAGAACCCCACGACAGGGCCTGGCTCCATGCACGCATCGCCCAGCGGCTGGACACCATGCTCGCCGCTGGCTTGGTAGATGAGGTGTGCCACCTGCGCCAGCGCGCCGAGTTACACGCCGATCTGCCCGCCATGCGCTGCGTGGGTTACCGCCAGGTGTGGCAGGCGCTGGACGAGTCCGAAGCCACGGGTGGCTCGATCAACCTGACCGCCCTGCGCGACAAAAGCATCTTCGCCACCCGCCAACTGGCCAAACGCCAACTCACCTGGCTGCGCAGCATGCCGCACCGCCAGGTGGTGGCCTGCGACGCACCGGACGCGGTGGTGCAGCTGGTGGCGGCAGTGGCCGCAGAGATTCATCAATTTCCCAGGCCAGGATGAGCACCAACAAGCATTTGGGGTCAGATCCCGATTCGGGACGAGTGCCTCCCGGCGCGTGGGTCGCCCATACGAAATCGGGCTCTGACCCCAATGCGGGCTTTCCGCAGCGGGAAGTCTTCTTGCGCAACAGCCCTTTTTAGTCCCAGAATTTCCCAATGACACCCACCACACCCACTGTTCGAGTCAACAACCTCGCCAAACGCTACGGCGACAGCCCCGTGTTTGCCAACGTCACGTTTGAGGTGGCGGCGGGCGAGTTTGTGGCCATCGTGGGCGAGTCGGGCGTGGGTAAATCCA
This sequence comes from Comamonadaceae bacterium, assembly GCA_043753505.1. GTDB lineage: Bacteria > Pseudomonadota > Gammaproteobacteria > Burkholderiales > Burkholderiaceae_C > JAAFIW01. The sequence continues at coordinate 747 of JAYUXO010000004.1, read as the reverse complement.
CCCTGCTGAACTGCCTGGCCGGCCTGGACACCTGGGATGCAGGCCAGGTGCAGGTCATGGGCCACGACCTGGGGCAGCGCAGCGACGCACAACTGGCGGTGCTGCGCCGCCAGCACATCGGCTTTGTGTTTCAGGCCTTCCACGTGTTGCCGCACCTGGATGTGGCGCAAAACATCGCGCTGCCGCTGCTGCTGATGCAACAACCCGACGATGCACGGGTAGCCCGGATGCTGCATGCGGTGGGTTTGGAAGGCTTGGGTGCCCGGCTACCGCAGCAGCTGTCTGGCGGTCAGTTGCAGCGCGTCGCCATCGCCCGCGCCTTGGTGCACCGCCCCGCCCTGCTGCTGGCTGACGAACCCACCGGCAACCTGGACCCTACAACTTCAGCCAGGGTGCTGGACGTGCTGCTAGCCCAAACCCGCGAGCACGGCGCAGCGCTAGTGCTGGTGACGCATTCGCAGGCGGCGGCAGCGCGGGCGGACCGGGTGCTGCATTTGAGTGGCAGCGGGATGGGATAAACCGCTTGACTTACTATGTTTTTGATAGCTGCTTGAGCAATATCCACAAGGGCGGGAAGCACTTTTTGCTTATAAACTGGGGCGCAAGTATCTAACTACACGTTACCGATGCTGCGTAGTCAAAACGACACGCGAACGTGATAAAGCAAGATTGGCCGCACCGATGTATATCTTCAACTGCGCACCAACTGATACCGCATCAGGGTAAGGAATCACCCCTGGCAATGCA
>JAYUXO010000003.1:0-2330 GCA_043753505.1 Comamonadaceae bacterium | reverse complement strand
GCTCCATGGCACCCACGCTGCTGTTCACCCGGGCGGCAGACGGCGCACGGGGCGACTTCTTGATGGCCACCGGCTCGCCGGGCGGCGCGGCCATCATCCAGTTTGTGGTGAAAACCGTGGTCAGCGCCATCGACTGGAAGCTTGACGCCCAGCAAGCGACCTCGATGGTGAATTTCGGCGCGGGCAACAGCACCACCACCGGCGTCGGCGGCGAGCATCCGTCGATTGACGTGGCGAACACGGGCCTGAACGACCCCCTGCTCAACGGTTTGCGCAGCCTGGGCCACGTGGTCAGTTTTGCGGCGCAATCCAGCGGCGTGTCCACCATCATCAAAACCCAGCAAAACGGACGGGTGGTGCTGGTCGGCGGGGCAGACCCGCGGCGTGAAGGCATTGCATTGGGCGACGCGTTGCCTTGAAGCGCTTGTTGGCGTCGTGTGACGCCGCCCGCAACGTTGGCGATGTGTGCCGTTTTGGCGCAAAATGGCGCACATCGTGTTATCTCAAGGGGTTCTTATGTCCGCCACCGCTTTTGCCTCCGTCAAGCTCCCATCCACCCTGGTTGACGCCGCCCGTCAAAGCGCCGCTCCCATGCGCCGCTCGGTGGCCAGCCAGATTGAATACTGGTCTACTTTGGGCCAGGTGGTTGAGCATTCAGGGCTGACGGCGCAGGAGGCGCGCACCGCGATAGAGAATTACGAGGCTAGCGCTCGGAACACACAGAAATCCCTTGCGCTTTCAGATTTAACGAATCGTCTGCTGGCCGCGCAAGCCAGCGGCTCGCTGGCCAAGCGTGTACAAAGCATCGTGCAAGCCAATCGGCAGCTAGCCAAATAAGTGGCCGTGCCCGTTTTTCATTTGCTGGCAGGCCCCAACGGTGCTGGCAAATCCACGTTGTACCGGGCCTTGGTTGACGATCAGATCATCGGGGCAGATCTGGTGTTTGTGAATGCAGATCTTTATGAGCGCGACCATCTGCAACACATCAGCGACCCCGAGCAACGCTCCGAAGCCGCGCGGCAGTGGGCAGATTCGCAGCGCGCTGAAAAGCTGGTCAAGAACGAGTCGTTTGTCAGCGAAACCGTGTTCTCCCACGAGTCCAAGTTGGCCTTGATTGCAGATGCTGTTGCCAGTGGTTTTGCCGTCGCGCTGTATGTGGTGGCGTTGGACGACCCAAAGCGATTGCCCGCAAGGGTTGAACGCCGGGTGCAGGAAGGCGGCCATCACGTGCCGTCCGAGCGCATCCTGGCGCGTTACCCGCGCACGATGGCCAATTTGAGCCGTGCGGTGAATCTCGCGACCACTGTTTATTTGTTTGAAGCACGCGAAATTGAAGACGGCGGGCCACAGTTGGTGGCGGTTCACCAAAGTGGGCAGACGCAGGTGGTAGTGGAGCCGTTGCCACGATGGGTGCGGCGGGTGCTGCGCGCAAGTTGATCTGTGCCAACTCAAGATTCACCAAGCAACAAATCCCACCATGCGTGGATTGCGCAGGCCAAGTCGAAAGAGCAACTGGGCGATTTGCTCAAGACAGATCCATTATTCACCGCAGGTCTGCGTCAGAACTACGAAATACTGAATTGCTCGAAGGCCAACGATGAGCGCCAGCGACCATTTGATTTCGGACAGGCTGCTCAGGTCGAGCCGACAGCCAATCGTTGCGTAAAATTGATGGCAATGTAGTGTTCACATCATGAACCGCACCCAAATACAACTCCCAGATCAGCTATATCAGCGCGCCAAGCAATGGGCAGAGGTCAATGAATGCTCGCTTGCCGAGGTCACGCGGCGTGGGCTGGAGATGTACTTGGATCGTTATCCTGTGTCGCAACGCGCCACCACCGCTTGGGAAATCCCCCGTGGTGAACACCGGTACCGTGCGAATTCCTCTGGAAGACTTGCGTAGCACGCTTGCCGACATTGAGTCGGGCGGGCGCGACTAGTGCTGGGACAGTAATGCGCTCAGGCACTCAAACAGGGAAAACGTCTCTGGTGTGCGGTTCCATTGCATGCCTATTGTTTACTTGGGTTTCACACACAACCCAGTTGGGGTTTTTGTACGGCGGAAACATGTTGGGGGTACTCGACCGAATTGGCTTGGTTCACACGGAACGTAGCTACATCGTGGAGATAAAGACCAACAGTTTGTTTGCACTAAATGACGTAAATTTTTTTGTCTGGTTGACTTGGCTTGCCTATTTGCTAGCCCTGATAAGCGTATGTCTGGCGATTTACGCAGAATCAAAGCGCGAGGTAACTCTCTACATCGGTGCTGGTTTTGTTACGGCGACTGTCGGGATATGTTTGCTACAGCCACTTTTGATGCTCAT
>JAYUXO010000002.1:0-14253 GCA_043753505.1 Comamonadaceae bacterium | reverse complement strand
GGGGCTTGCCGCATGTAGTTCAATGTTCTACATTATCAGGCTGTCCTTTTCTGGAAATCCTACTGGCGTCAACCATGTCCACCACAGCCCCATCGGGTTCATTCGCCACTTACAGCCGCAAACCCAACCTGTGGAAAGCCTTTTTATGGGCGGCTGCCACGCCAACCCGCAATGGGCAATGGGGTCGCTTGCGCCTGGTGTCCCGTACGGCGTACGCCCTGCTGGCTCACCCAACTGAAATGAAACGGTGGATGGGTGTGGTGTATGAGCTACACACCCGCGGGATGTTGGACGACCTGGAGGGCGAATACCTGCGTGCCGTGCAGCCCCACGTAAACCGCCTGACCACCATTCAAGAGCGTGTTTCGCAACTGATCGATTACATGGACTGGACGGAGCTGGCCTTCCAGCCCGGCCCGCTGGCGCAGTTGAATAGCAACCAGCCCCTGGTACTGGTGGAATTGCCGCCCTTGCCCGGCTACGAACACATGCGCTTGCAGCTGACCCGTGCGCCGGTGAACAGCCCCGAAGGTGAGTTGTTGTTGTCCCTGTCGGTGCGCCGCGCACCCGATGTCCAACACATGACCCGCGCGCTCGATGTCGCCGTGGTGGCTTTCAGCCGGTTCCGCGTGGAAGGTGAAGCCTCGCTGGTTATTGGCGGCATGCGCGGTCAGCGCCATCCCTCCCTGCGCCTGTCGCCGATTGAGATGGCGCAGGCCCTGCAAGGCTGGAAAGCACCGGTTCTCATGGTGCGCGTGATGCAAGAGTTGGCTCGCCACTGGGGCCTGCATCTGGTGGGGCTGGATCCCCGTTGGCACCAGCTTAAGGGCTGGCCTTATCGCTACAGTGCCCGTAACCGTGAGACTGCATTGCGCGTGAAAGAAAGCTACGAAGCGCTGTGGCGGCACTTTGATGCCCGCCCAGGCCCGCCCGGCTGGATCGTGCTGCCCACCAGCTCCGATGACAGCCTCGCAGCCACTGCCCTGTCACCTGAAAAGCGGGCCCGGCAAATCCAGCGCGCCGACTACTGGCTGCGCACCAGCAGCCTGTTGCGCCGCGAAATGCGTCAGGCCCTGCAGCGCGCCGGCCGTGATGCACGCGTGGCCCGCGTCACGCAAAGCATGGCGTCGGAGTTTGAACCGGAAGAGCAGCAGCAAAAGTTTCAGGCCCGCCGCGAGCGCCCCATAGAAGACCTCATGCCAGGCAAGGTTCGCACCCGGCCCCAGTCATCGCGCATTCTGGAAACCGGTCCCAGTAGCTTGATTTAATACGGTCATCAGTTGGAAAGGCAGTCAAACCGCCCTTGGCGGTTTGACCCGAACTGTCAAAGAAGCGCCATCACCCGATGGCAAAAGCTCATACCTGCGTTTGTTGAATCCCGCATAAAACCCATCCGTGGCTGCCTTGGCGAGGTTTCGTGAGGTGCCAGACTTCGTCGAAGGACTCATCTGGCTGCCCGGCGTCATCACGAATGGCACCGGTAAAGCGCACACTGACCAAGTACCGAACAGCGTCTTCGTCCACTTCGATCACCTGGGCGTTGATGTTGACCACATCGGTTTTTTGGGCGGAAACACCCCGGTCGCTCAGCTCCATTTTCAGTTCGGCAAACATCTCGGGCGTGGTGAACTGTCGGATGTCGTCCAGGTTGCCCGCATCGTTAGCGGCTTGCAGGCGAATGAAGTTGACCTTGGCATTGCGTTCGAAACCGGCCGTATCAAAGTCAACGGGTATGCGACTTGCGGTTGGCAAGTTTTCCCCGACCACGCCGGAGCCGATGGCTGAACCAATGCCCGAACCGATCACGCTGCTTCCCGCAGGCATCGCCACCTTGTAGGCCGGTGCTGCCGGATCCATGCCGTTGGTATCGTTTGCACGGCTTGCGCTGGTTGCATTGACGTGGGCGTACCGCATGCCACCAGGGCCCGTGCCGGTGCCGGCTGCATGGGCTTGTGCGGCTGCGCGTCGGCGCATGAAGAAACCAATTGCGACCATGACAGCCGCCGCCAACAGCCCGATCATGACCATCGAAGCCAACTCATCACCAAAACCCAAGTGCGAGGCCAGTGCCGCCAAACCAAGACCCGCGGCCAGCCCAGCCAAAGGGCCCATCCACGAACGTTTGGGCGCAGCTGCCGCTGCCGCACCTGCTGCACCAGCGGCTGGTGCAGCAGCTGATTGGGCGGGCGTTGTCGGTGGCTTGTCTGCGGCCTGGCGCTGGGTCCCCATGGACTTGCCGGATCCCACGCGTTTGGCGGCTTCGACATTCATTGCCACCGTACCCAGGCCAAGGGTAAAGACGATGGCCAGCATCGAAAGCAGTTTTTTCATAGTGTCTCCAGAGTAAATTTAATAAACAACCCCAGCTTAGGCTGTCGTAGATGATTAAGAAAGCAGCATTTACAAGATGGACGCTCCGTTTTTTGCAGGGGCTTTAGAAACAGTTTGCTGCGCGTCGGTGCAACCTTGCGGCGATAGCAGGCGCTGGTTGGCGCGATCGGCGTAGCTGGTCATTGGTTAAGCCTTGACGACCAACGGAAACTCGGCTGCCAAGCCGTCAGCACCCTGTGTGAACACCATGTCGAGCAACGAGCGCTCTTCGGTGAGGAGTCCGCGCAGCAGGAGATCACGCCCATTGGCTGGATCGCCCGCGAGATACATCTGTGTGGTGAGCAATTCCCGCGCACCAAGTTTGACTTTCACATGAATATGCGGCGGTCGACCGGCATAGGGCACGGGCTTGATGGTGCGAAAGCGGTAGCGACCGTCAACGCCGACCCGCACCTTGCCAAAGCCCTGAAAAGTGCTGGGCGCGTTGCGGGAAAAGCTGCTGTGGCGATACACGCCTTCGTGGTCACATTGCCAAATTTCGACCACTGCACCAGACACCGGCTTGCCATGCACATCGCTGACTACCCCACCAACCCACGCGCGCTGCCCACTTTTGTACTCCACAGCGCCGTTTTTCAACAAATCCGCATCGGCATCTTTTAATGCCTGGTCTGGATAAAACGGGCCTTCGGATTGGGACGGCGTCAGGCGGCCCGGGTTTTGGGCGATGGCGGGGCGTAGCAGCAGGGCGGGCAGCGCCACGCAGGTCGCCATGGCGGCTGACAGACGCAGCGCAGCACGGCGGGGCGGTGGTAAGAGCCGGTGAACGCTAAAGGTGCTTGGTTTCATCAGTCAAGGTTACTGTGATGGGTGATCAACTGCTGTGTCGAAATTCAAGAGGGCATGCATTTACAGACGACGCAGCCGGTGCAAAGTTCCTGGGCAGGTTGTGCCGCCACCACGCTGCCGCCAGCCGCCAGAATCCACCCTCAATCGCTATTATTTATATAGCTGCTTGAGCAATATCAACGGGGCTTGTCGCCAGTTTTGGCTCTTAAATTCCGTTGCTTCAAGTGCTCAAGCAGTTACCAACTCTGTCGTCAATGTGGGGTTCATGCAGCGCCGTGCGTAGTTCAGAAAGTGCGTCAGCGGCGGTGTTGTCAAGGCCCTTGACTTGGCCAGATCGTCCCAGATGCGCAGACGCACCGCGGCACTCGCATGGGCTTGTGCGACAAAGCTTTTGGCTTGCACCAAGCTGAACGCGCCACCTTGCAACGCCAGTGAACGCTGCGAGTCGGCAGAGAGTTTTTTCAAGTATGTCGGGTCGGTGACGCACAGGTAGCGCTTGGCGTCTACGTGCAGGGCGATGGCTTGCAACACGGGCGCGTCAAACAGGCCGCGTAGCGCGGTAACGGCGCTGTGTTGATGGGCGTCGTCCACACCGTGCAGGCTGGGTGTATCGCCCAAGTTGTGCAGCAGGTGGCCCAAGTCGTGCAGCAGGGCGGCGGTGATCAACGCGTCGTTTTCCCCGGCCTGCTCGGCCAGAAAAGCGGTTTGCAGCGCGTGCTCCAACTGGGTGACCTGCTCGCCGCTGTACTGCTCGCCCCCGCGTTGGTAGAACAGTTGCTGTATTTCTTGCAGCGAGGTGATGGGTGTCATGGCCAAATTTCAGGGCCAGGGAATGGACCAGGTTTTCAGGTTGGTAAAGCTTTTCATGGCTTCCTGCACCCCTTCCTTGTAGCCCAGGCCGGAGTCTTTGATGCCGCCAAACGGCGTGAGCTCGAGCCGCCAGCCAGGCACTTCGCGCACGTTCACGCTGCCTGTGTGCAGCTCGTTCACAAAGCGGGTGATGTCGTCCATGCGGTTGGTGCACACCGCGCTGGACAAGCCGTAGTCAGTGCCGTTGGCCAGGGCGATCGCTTCGTCGATGGTGGCAAACGTGATGATGGGCGAGACGGGCCCAAAGGTTTCCTGGCGCACCAGCGTCATGTCCGGGCGCACGCCGCTCAGCACGGTGGGGGCATACCGCGCACCCTGTCGCTGGTTGCCCACCAGCAGACGCGCGCCCTGGGCCACAGCCTCGTTTACGCGAGATTCAAACAGTTGGGCTGCGGCTTCGTCGATCACGGTGCCCATGTCGTTGGCTGCGTCCATCGGGTCGCCATACGTCCAGGCACGGGTTTTTTCCACCACGGCTTCGGTAAACCGCGCAGCCACGGCCTCATGCACCAGCAGGCGTTTGACGGCGGTGCAGCGCTGGCCCGAGTTTTTGTACGAACCTTGCACGGCCAGGGTGGCGGCCTCGTCAATGTCGGCATCGTCCATCACGATGATCGGGTCGTTGCCGCCCAACTCCAGCACCAGACGGCGGTAGCCTGCGGTGGCGGCGATGTGTTTGCCAATGGCCACGCCGCCGGTGAAGGTCACCAGATCGGCTTGCGGGTGGGTCAACAGCGCATGGCCAATCTCGCGCGGATCGCCAGTGACGATGCTCAGTGCTTCGGGCGGCAGGCCCGCGGCGTACAGGATGTCGGCCAACAAAATGGCTGAAAACGGCACTTTTTCGGAGGGCTTGAGCACCACCCGGTTGTTGGTGGCCACCGCGGGCACCACCTTGTGCGCCACCTGGTTCATGGGGTGGTTAAACGGCGTGATGGCGCTGATAACACCCAGCAGCGGCGCGCGCTGGGTGAACACGCGGCGCTTTTTGCCAGCGGGTGTGGTGTCGGCGCTGAACATCTGCCCGTCGTCGCGCAGGGCCTCTTGCGCACCGAAGCGCAGCACATCGGCCACGCGGCCGGTTTCGTACAGCGAATCTTTCAGACACAGGCCAGACTCCGCCGTGATGAGGTGGGCAATTTCGCTGCGGCGCTGCACCACGTTGTCGGCTGCGCGCGTCAGGATGGCCGCGCGCTCATAGCGGGTGAGCGTGAGGCGGCAGGCGTGTGCGGTGGCAAACGCCTGGTGCACCTGCGCCACTGTAGCCCGCGGCACGCTGCCCAGATGTTCACCCGTGAACGGGTTGCGAACGTCAATAACCGGCCCGTTGGCTGCAACCGGCTGGCCCGCGATGCGCATCGTGTCCAACCCGTGGTCGCGGATGAATTGTTGAATGCTCATGCTGTGCTCATTGCCGCGCGTAATTTAAAGCCAGGTCAAACGCATCGAAATTGCGCAGCTGCCGCGTGCTGTCCAGCCCAGGCAGCGGGCGGTTGACGATCAGCGGCACGCGTTGCTCGCTCAAGCCGCCGTGCGAGCGCAGCGGCACAGTGAGCGCCGTCAGGTCGTGTCGCGAGGCCGACGTGCCGATTACCGTGGAGCGCTCGGCCACACACACGATGTCGCCAATGCGGTCGGCGGGCAGCTCAAAGCGTTGGGCGGCTGCGTTGCGGGGCAACACCAGCTCCAGATCAGGATGACGGCACAGATCAGCCATAACCTTTTCGGCCATAACCCCTGTCAAATCTGCTGGAGCAGCTATATAAATCATAGCAAAAGAACCCAGCGCGCCGTGGTGCACGACATAGGGATCGGTGATCGGCAGGATCACTCGCGTGGTGCCCGCGCCGTAGCGCGCATCGAGCCAGTCTTGCAAATACAGCACCTGTGGGCTGCCGTCCATCGCGGCCTTGGCGTTCATGCCGTGGTCAGCGGTGATGGCGATCACGCAGCCCAGCGCATCCAGCCGGGCCCAGTAACCATCCATCATCTGGTAATGCGTGTTAGCACCCGGTGTGCCAGGCGCGTGCTTGTGCTGCACATAGTCGGAGGTGGACAGGTACATCACATCCGGGCGGTGTTGTTCCATCAAGCGCACGCCCGCCGCAAACACAAACTCGCTTATGGCGGCGCTGTACACGCTGGGCATCTGTTGGCCAACCAGGGCCAGCACGTCGGCTACGCCATGCGTGTCCAGCGCCGCTTCATCGGCCTTTTCAGCCGAGAAACAAATGCCGTTCAAGTTGTGGCCCAACAGCCCGTGGCCCAACAGACGACGCAACTTGTCTTTGGCAGTGACCACCGCCACCTTCTGGCCTGCATCACCCAGCGCCGCCAGCAGGGTGGGTGCGCGCAACCACTTAGGGTCGTTCATCAGCACCTCAGCGCCTGTGTCAGGGTCCAGCAGGTAGTTGCCGCAGATGCCGTGCACACTGGGCGGCACTCCAGTAACGATGGAGACGTTGTTGGGGTTGGTAAAGCTGGGTACCACGCAATGCGCAAGGTGGCTCGAACCCGAAGTCAGCACCCTTTTGAGCCAGGGCATATGGCCACCGGCCACCGCTTGCGCCAGGTAGTCGGGTTCGCACCCGTCCACGCACACCACCACAGTGGGTTGGCGCGGCAGGGCATAGGTGCGGTGGTTGACAGTCACTTCACTCGGTTGCACGGCTGGCCTTGCGCTGGCGTGCTGACGGCACGGTTGGCGTGTTGCGGGCAACGGATTGAATGGGTAGTCTCGTTGCTTCGGGGGTTTTTTCGACCTCGGGTTCGGCTGCAGAGGCTTTGGCTATTGCATTGCCTTTGGCAGGCGGTCGGGCGCGAGCCAGAATGTTGGCAGCCACTTGTTTCGTTGCTGCTTTACGGCTGAGTGGTTTGGCGTTGTCCGTGCCAGCCAAAGTACCGGCGTCCCCCGTTCGGACGGTGGCCATGCGGCGAGCGGCGCTGGCCACCGAGCGGTCCCTGCTCTCCATCACGTGGTCATACAAGGCCTTTCCGGCGGCATCGGCATCACCCGCCGCAATGGCTTTGACGATGCCCCGGTGCTCGGTATTGGACAGCGGCAGCGCGCCACCGGCGTCCAGGTTGATGCGGCGAAACAGCGCCAGCTCGGCCGTGAGCTTGCGGTGCAGCGCGCTCAAGCGCCGGTTGCCCGCCATGTCCACCAGGTGCTCATGAAACTGCAGGTTCAGCAGGTGGTAAACGGAGCGGTCTTGCAGCTTGGCGCTGCGCTCCATGCTCTCGACCATCCAACGCACTTCCTTGAGCTGCTCGCGGGTGATGGTGACAGCCAGGCGGCGACCCACGGCTTGCTCCATGTGCGCGCGCAGCTCGTAAATTTCCAGCGCGTCTTCAACCGGCAGGTCGCGCACAAAGACGCCCCGATTTTTCTCGTTGACTACCAGGCCCGCTTCTTCCAGCATGCGAAACGCCTCACGGACCGGGCCCCGCGAAACCCCCAGCTTGTTGGCCAGCGCGGCCTCCACCAACTTGGTACCCGGCGCGAACTCGCCCGTGAGGATGGAGCGCTCCAGCTCCTGCTGCACCACCGAGGTCAGAGAACTGCCCTTGAGCATGGAAACCGTTGTCGGGCCGTCTTTGAATGAAGTGTCTTTAGCCATGGTGTGAAGTGTGCGGTGAGTTGTGTAGATTGTAGACAGTTTGCACTAAACAAAATATTTTGTAAAACGATATATACCGTTAAATCCAGAGTTTTTTTGTGAAAAGTCATCAGAACGTCACTGACGGTGTTGACCATCGGACGCTTTGATCAACCCACACCGACGGAGTCAGTCATGCGTTATTCCAACAAAATGAGGGCAGCAGTGCTGTTCAGCACGCTGGCCGTGGTCAGCAGTTTCGCAAGCGTTGCTTTGGCGCAGAAAACCCAGCTACTGGTCTACACCGCGCTGGAGACCGATCAGCTCAAGGCCTACCAGGAAGCCTTCAACAAGGTCGAGTCCAACATCGACATCAAATGGGTGCGCGACTCCACTGGCGTCATTACCGCCAAGCTGCTGGCTGAGGCCAACAATCCGCAAGCCGATGTGGTGATGGGTGTGGCCGCTTCCAGCCTGGCATTGATGGACAGCAAAGGCATGCTGGAGCCTTATGCCCCGCTGAACCTGGATGCGATCATGATGAAGTACCGTGATCCCAAAAAAGTGCCTGCCTGGTTTGGCATGGACGTGTGGGGTGCCACAATTTGTTTTAACACCGTGGAAGCGCAAAAGAAAAACATTCCCAAGCCCGAGACCTGGAAAGACCTCACCAAGCCTGTCTACAAAGGCCAGGTGGTCATGCCCAACCCCGCCTCCAGCGGCACAGGATTTTTTGACGTGACCGCCTGGCTCACACTCTGGGGCGACAACAACGGCACAGGTGGCGGCTGGAAATACATGGACGCGCTGCATGAAAATATCGGCCAATACACCCACAGCGGGTCCAAGCCCTGCAACATGGCGGCCGCTGGCGAGTACGTGGTGGGCATTTCGTTTGAATACCGTGCCAACGCCAACAAAGCCAAGGGCGCGCCGATTGATCTGGTGTTTCCCAAAGAAGGCCTGGGCTGGGATCTGGAAGCTTTTGCTATCCACAAAGGCACCAAAAACCTTGCTTCTGCCAAAAAGCTGGCCGACTGGGCCAGCAGCAAGGACGCCATGATTTTGTATGGCAAAAACTTCGCCATCACCGCCCAGCCGGGCGTGGCCGCACCGCTGCCCAACATTCCCGCCGACTACGAGGCGCGCCTGGTCAAGATGGACTTCGCCACCACCGCCGCCAACCGCGAGCGGGTATTGGCCGAGTGGACCAGGCGCTACAACGGCAAGTCCGAGAAGCGCTGAACCTTTGGGTTCGGGGTCCTGAACCCGGCCCCGGCTCCGCTCCGTCAAAAGACCAAGCATGCAAACCCCCTTTCTTGACCTGCAACAAGTAAGCAAATCGTTTGGCACCTTCACCGCGCTGAAGTCCATCGACTTGCAGATCGCCCCCGGCGAGTTGGTGTGCTTTCTGGGTCCATCGGGCTGCGGTAAAACGACTTTGCTGCGCATCATTGCCGGGCTCGAGCCGCAGACAGCCGGCAGCATTTTTCAAAGCCAGCGCGACATTTCGCATCTGCCGCCTGCCCAACGCGACTATGGCATCGTGTTTCAAAGCTACGCGTTGTTTCCCAACCTCACCGTCGCGGCCAACATCGCTTACGGGCTGGTGAACCGCAAGGCCGACAAAACCGCCATTGCCCAGCGCGTGAGCGAACTGCTCAGCCTGGTGGGCTTGCCAGGCAGCGAAGGCAGGTACCCCGCGCAGCTCTCGGGCGGCCAACAGCAGCGCATTGCCCTGGCCCGCGCCCTGGCCACCTCACCGGGCTTGTTGTTGTTGGACGAGCCGCTCTCAGCGCTCGATGCGGTGGTGCGCGTGCGGCTGCGCGCGGAGATCCGCGAGTTGCAAAAGCGCTTGGGTGTCACCACCATCCTGGTCACGCATGACCAGGAAGAAGCGCTGAGCATGGCTGACCGCATCGTGGTGATGAACCATGGCGTGATTGAGCAGGTAGGCACGCCGCTTCAGATCTACCGCGAGCCCGCCACACCCTTTGTCGCCGACTTTGTAGGCGCGGTAAACGTGCTGCCTGCACGGGTACGCAGCGGGCAACTTCACCTTGGGCAAATGGCGATGGCGCACGCAGGCCCCGACCGGGAGACCCAGGCCTATGTGCGGCCAGAAGACGTGGTGCTGGCCTGCGGCGATGACTTGGCGTTTGACGCTGCGGTAGAAAAAATCGATTTTCTGGGCGCTTATTGCCATGTACAAGTGGCCAGCCCAGCGATGCCGCAGGCACTGCGCATCAGCCTGGGGATGAACGACATGGCAAAACAGGCAATATCGGTGGGCAGCGCTTTGCGGCTGCAACTGCTGGCGGACCGCATTCGGGTGTTTTGATGCGCAGTGAGCGTGTTTCCCGGATTCACCCCCTCCCCCCTCGGGGAGAGGGAGCACAACCAGAGGGCCCGGATGTTTCCCCCGTCCGGGTCAGGAGCGTTACCACCAGATTCAAGCCAAATCTGCCGCTAGCCCTTGTATTGCTTGCTGGAGCAGCTATATTTTTAATAGCGTTTCTGGCTTTCCCTTTGCTGGCAATCCTTCAGCGTGCGCTGGCTGATAACGATGGCCGATTCGTCGGCCTGGCCAATTTCATCGCCTACGCGCAAACCCCCGCGCTGCTGACCAGTCTGTTCAACAGTGCCAGGGTGGCGGCGCTGGTCACGGTCATCACCGTGCCGCTGGCGTTCGCGTTTGCCTTTGCATTGACGCGCAGTTGCATGCCGTTCAAAAACCTGTTTCGTGGCATCAGCCTCATTCCGCTACTTGCACCGTCGCTGCTGGCCGCCATCTCGCTGATCTACTGGTTTGGCAACCAGGGCGTGCTCAAAAACTGGATGCAGGCGCTGGGCATAGACCAGATTTACGGCGCGCCCGGCATCGTGCTGGCGCAATGCTTCTCCGTGTTTCCGCATCTGTTGATGATTCTGGTGACCGCGCTGAGCCTGGCCGATGCCCGCCTGTATGAGGCGGCAGACGCGCTGGGCACTACCGCGGCGCGCAAGTTTTTCACGATCACCTTGCCCAGCGCGCAATACGGATTGATTTCGGCGGCGATGGTCTGCTTCACGCTGGTCGTCACCGACTTTGGCATTCCCAAAGTGATTGGCGGCAACTTCAACATGTTGTCCACGGACGTGTTCAAACTGGTCATTGGTCAGCAAGACTTTGCGCGCGGTGCGGTGGTGGCTATCTTGCTGTTGGCCCCGGCGGTGCTCAGCTTTGTGGTGGATCAACACGTCAGCCGTCGCCAGAACGCCCAGCTTGGCGCGCGCGCCGTTCCCCTGCAAGTCAAGCCTTCGCGGGACCGGGATACGGCTTGCACGCTGTACTGCTGCGGCATCGCCCTGCTGATGCTGGCCATGCTGGGCATGGCGGTGTTTGCTTCGCTGGCCAGCTTTTGGCCTTACAACCTGACGCTCAGCGTTCGCCACTACACCATGGGCCTGGTGGATGCCGAGGTGGGCAGTGGCTTTGTCAACAGTCTGCAATTGGCTGCGGGCACAGCGGTGCTTGGCACAGCGCTGGTATTTGGTACCGCGTACATGCTGGAAAAATCCAAAGGCCATTCCGTGGTGCGGGGCGTCGTGCGCCTGCTGTCCATGCTGCCCATGGCCGTGCCAGGTCTGGTGCTCGGCCTGGGCTATATCTTCTTCTTCAACTACCCTGCCAACCCGCTAGGTGGGCTGTACCACACGATGGCGTTGCTCATTTTGTGCACGGTGGTGCATTTCTACACCACAGGCCACCTCACAGCGGTCACCGCGCTGAAGGCACTGGACGCGGAGTTCGAGAACGTGGGCGCGTCGCTCAAAGTGCCGTTTTACAAAACCCTGTGGCGGGTGACATTGCCGATCTGCACCCCCGCCTTGATTGACATGGCGCGTTATTTTTTCATCAACGCCATGACCACCATTTCAGCCGTGGTGTTTCTGTATTCACCCGAAACCAAGCCCGCGTCGATTGCCATCTTGAACCTGGACGAAGCCGGCGAAATGGGGGCCGCGGCTGCGATGGCGGTACTCATTACCGCTGTTTGCGCGGTCGCCACGCTGCTGTTCATGGCGTTCGGCGCTTGGGTCAACCAACGCACCCAGGCCTGGCGCAGCCGTTAAAGTCAGGCGCATGCACCACACCATTTTTGACACGCCCATCGTCAACACCCTGTTGCGTTGGGCGGCCCTGGTGTACTTGAAACTTTCGGGCTGGAAGGTGGACGGGACACTGCCCGAGCACGCGCGCAAAAGTGTGCTGATCGCCGCGCCCCACACCAGCAACTGGGACTTGCTGTTCACCCTGATCGTGGCCTTTGTGCTGCGCCTGAACATTTACTGGATGGGCAAGGCCTCGTTGTTCAAAGCGCCCTGGGGCCCGCTGATGCGCTGGCTCGGCGGTATTGCGGTAAACCGCGAGCGTGCCAACAACCTGGTGACCTCCTCCGCACTGGCCATCTTGGCGGTGCAGGGGCCCGTGCAGCTGGTGGTGCCGCCCGAGGGAACGCGCGGCAAGGTGCGCGAGTGGAAGACAGGTTTTTACTACATTGCTGCCGCCGCGCAAGTGCCCATCGTTCTGGCCTATGTGGACTACGGCACCAAGATTGCGGGCCTGGGACCTGTGTATCAACCCACCGGGGACATTGAGAAAGACATGTTGGCCATCAAGGCGTTTTACGCTCCCATCCAGGGCAAGAACGCGCAGCAGTTTGACGCGGGGTGAACATCGCACCGGGCATTGCACGCAAAACCGCCAGACGAAAAAACCCCCGCCTGTGCTGATGCGTTGACTAGCACACGCGGGCCTAAAGGGTTACCTGGTTGTTGTGATGTGAATCGACCCGACTACAGCGGCCGTGCAAAGGGTGCCTGGTGGGTGCCCGTCCCATGTCAGGCGCGACCCTTTGGGCAGGCGTGCCGCCAGCCACTCGTGCACGTCGGCGCGAATGTTTCGGCCTTCCAGCAAAAACACCCCAAAGCGGCTGGGTACATAGGGCAGGTACAGCAGCGGCATGCGCGCCTCTTCAGGCGTGCGCGCGGCTTTGCTGCCGCCGGTTTGCAGGCAACACAGCTTGAAACCGGCGGCCTGAATTGCACGGGCAGGGGTCGTTACGTCCCAGTTTTTCAACCAGGTACTTATCGCTGTGGACGATTCGCAGCCCTTTACCCACCTGCGTTTCAGACGGGAAGCCGCGACGGCGCTTGCTCATGGACTCGGGAGTCTCGAAAGCAGGCTTGGGTTTCTGGGGTGTGTTTCATGTTGTGCTCCTGAGAGGTTTTGAAGTTGGGCTACCACTCGCCGACTTCTCGCACCCGTTGGTCGAGGTCACGCATGTCGGCATCGCGGGTATGCATGTGCGCGCGCATCCAGGCCAGCGCATGCGCAAAGGTTTGCGCGAGCCAGATTGCAAGAGCGTTGGTTTTCAATGTGTGCATGGCGCTGTCCTTTCGCTTGAGTTGATGCGCGGTTGCGTTGAGGGAAATGTCTGCATGCGCTTGGGGGTGACCGGCCAGAGTCGAACTGGCATCAGCGGAATCACAATCCGCGGCTCGACCGTTGAGCTACGGCCACACCCAAGCGCACGCGAAGGTTAAAAGAGTTCACTTCGGCTGTGTCCATGCGCGAGCGGTGGCCAGGCCACGCGGGCGTTCTCGCTGCGCAAGGGGTGCGACCCCGTGCACATCCCGCTTGGCCGAACCCCCGGTTTTGTGTCAAGCGGTGTGGCATGGGCACACCCGAAGTGACGCAACCGGCTGGTCAGCGGGCTGCTGTCTTCTTGCAGGGCGACGGCCGTGTCGGCCAACGTTCCCTGCGGCAAGTTGTTAAAGATCAACGCCCCGACACGCGGGCCGACGGCACGATGGCCGCTGAAAGTACAGGCGCAAAAACAAAGAGGCCCAGGTTCTTGTGGAACCTGGGCCTCTTGAAAAAGAGATGAGAAGGTGTGCGCGCTACGCGCTGCCTCCGACCAGGTGAATCATTCGCGGTGTGCCTTCATGCCTATCGAGTGACATCGCATCACAGGGTTTTGCAATGTCCCCAGACGCTAGTGACCAGCCCGTGTAGACCCAACCCGCATAGACCCAACCCGCAAAGGCAACGCCAAACCCGGTACTGCGGCAAAGGCCGACGGCGGGGCTTTGATTGGCGGGGGCATTGCGGGTGATCACGGTGCGTCCTGAGTTCAATGTCTGTAGCGCGCTGAAAATTCAGCGATAGACACAATGTAAAAAGTCTTTACACTGGCGTCAACCATTTTTTAAAAATAAGAGATCGATGTTGCATTCAATCGACACACCCGATGCGCATACAGAGTCTGGCTGCGAACCGAATTTGACCGTGACACGCCGCCACAACGCGCTGGCACTGTTTCACGAATTTGTCGCCGATGCCGTGGCGCAAGGCTCGCCCCCCAAAGGTCTGGAGCAAAACTTTGCTGCGAAGGTGCAGATTTCACCCAGCCTGTGGAGCCAGGTTAAAGCGGCCCGCCCGGTGGGCGACAAACTGGCCCGTCAACTGGAGCACCACGGCGGCAAACCCATGGGCTGGTTGGATGAAGTGCATGACAGCGCGCCTGCGCCCGATGCGGCGGAAAACCGCTTCGTCGAA
>JAYUXO010000001.1:0-2339 GCA_043753505.1 Comamonadaceae bacterium | reverse complement strand
CCACACCCGCCAGCGCAACAACAGGAAACTCCAGGCCCTTGCTGACCTTCATGGTCATGATTTGTATGGCGTCTGCGCTGGGGTTGTAGTCGCCTGATTTCTTGCGCACATTGAAGGGCAGTTTGCGCCGGTGCAAGGTGTCTGCGCAGATGTCCATCGTTTTCCAGTCGGCGCACAAGATGGCCATGTCGCCCCAGGCGTGGCCTTCTTTGTGGGCGGTGCTCAGCTGGTCGGCAATGGCAAATGCTTCTTCGCGCAGGCTGGGCAGTTTGATGATGATGGGCGCTTGCCCTTCGCGGCCGCAACTGATGGGTTTTAGCAGCGGTATGCCGTCATCGTCTTTGTCGTCTGCTGTCAGCAGGTCGGCGGCAACCAGGCTGGCAATTTGCAAAATTCGCCGGGTGTTGCGGTAGTTGATTTGCAGGATGGTGGTGCGGCCTGCTGCTTGAATGCCCACGCTTTTGAAGCTGAATTGTTTGGTGCGGCTGCGTTGGTAAATGCTTTGGGCGTCGTCATACAGCACCAGCAGGCTGTTGGTGCTCGGGTCGACCATTTGCGTGACCAGTTTGAGCCACTCGGGCTGAAAGTCGTGGCCTTCGTCGATGAGCACGGCCTGGTATTGGCCGCTTGGGATTTGCTTGCGGTCTACAGCGCGGATGACATGGTCAATCAGTTCATCCGAGAACTTGGGCCCTTGGGCAGGCATAGCCTGTCCTGAATATTTGAGCTGGTCAAAGCACCATTTATGAAAGTGCCTGGCGTGTACTTTGCCTTCCAAACCCTTGGCGCGCATGACTGAATCGAGCGTCACGCCCAGCGGCTCGTTAAAGCAAAGTATCAAAATCGGTTTGCTGGTGGGCGTGCTGGCTTTTGCTAAATATTCAGCGCGGTAGCCCAGGATCATGGTTTTGCCAGAGCCCGCCACGCCGTGAATGACGCGGTGGCCGTCACCCAATGACCTGGCCAGTTGCTCTTGCTGCAAGTCCATCACCCGCATGATGCTGGGCAAGTCGGCGTCTGGTGCGGCGTCGTCAAACAATGCCGCCTGGTTTTGCAAACGCACCTGCGGGAAAATAATCCAGCGAACGCGGTCAAGCTGGGGCAAGCTAATAGCGCCGCGCATACCGTATGGGAACATTTCCCACAGGCGGCTTTGCAGTTCTTCTGCGCCTGCAGACTCCAGCATTTCGTCTTGGCACAACACGCGGTGCGGCTCTATGGCGTGGTGTAGTTCTGCGGCTTCAAACTGCTTGCGGGTGATGTTGGTAAACACCACGCCATAGCTCCACGGAAAAGCCAGTTTGCCTGCGTGTGGGCCGTCGGCTTGCACCAGCTGCGCGTCACGCTCCAGCGCATTGACGACCTGATGGGCATATTGGCGGGCTTGTTCAAGCGGGTTGATAACCGTCTTGGGGCCGTTATCACCCAATATTCCCCAGTTTTGTTTGTCAGCCTGCAAGACGGTGGAGAGCCGCCAGTCTTTGACCTCCAGCACCAAAATGCCGCGTTGTGGGTGCATGACGCAAAAGTCTGGGTGGGTGTTGCGCGGCCCCATGGGCACGTCGTACCACAGCAGATAGTCATCGTCGAGCTTTTGCTCCAGCCGCTCGGCAAGTCGGCGTTCGCCGCTTGTCATGCGCCCTGCGCACGTGCCAATCGAAGGAATAAGAGTCGCCATCTATCAGCCGCCGCCCGTAAGAATTTGTTACCCCATCATGCCGCATAACTTTTAGTCGGGTATGTGTAAATAATCACCTTTTTGGGTGCGGGCACTGAGCAGATTTCAAGGCGAAACAGCCGCTCGCCCTTGTCAATATTGCTCAAGCAGCTATCAAAAGCATAGTGATGCAACACGATGAATGGCATGCCATCCGTTCGCCCGAACGGAACCTGCAAGCGTCAAGGAGCTGAATCAACACGGGTGATGCATGCGTTCAACGGCCACTGCTGTCCCAGCACTGCCCAGAATACTGTCCACAGCAGCTGCGAAGAGGCGCTGCCGCAGCGGCCTAATCAATAGCGTCAAGCCGCAACGCGTCGCGTTGTACAGGGCAGGTATCGCGCAGTCCCTCACCCCAGGCCCTCTTCCCACACAGGCGCGGGAGCAAAACCCACTTGCCGCAAAGATGTGTAGATACCCATGCCCGAAAGGGGAGGGCGCCATGCCCCAGCCACGCGCTACAGGAATAATCGCCAGGTCATCAGCAACCGCACTCAACCCCTTAACCTCACAGGCTCCACATGGCAATCTTTTCCCAAGACGCGCTCAACCCCGGCGTGCGCAAGCGTGAGGTGTTTGGGTGGGCGATGTATGACTTTGCCAACTCGGGCTACACCAC